>NZ_JBOHHI010000120.1:0-28594 GCF_050700595.1 Mycobacterium sp. | reverse complement strand
CGTCGGCGTCGGGAAGGCTGAAGGCGGGCGCTTTGTCGCCGGGCTGCAGGCGTGCGGTGTCGGTCACCGAGGGTCCCTTTCTGTTCACCGGCGCGTCGTGTTCGGCGCCGGCTGCTCTAGGGTAGTGCGGAGGCACCCCAGCCAGGTCGGTGGTGCGGGACGACAGGGAGGACAAGAGTGGCGGACCGCGATCCCGACACCATCAAGCAGGAGATCGACCAGGCCCGCGAACAGCTGGCCTCGACCGTCGATTCGCTCGCTGAGCGGGCCAATCCCCGGCGTCTCGCCAACGACGCCAAGTCCCGGCTGCTTGCGTTCGTCAAGAAGCCCGCGGTCGCGGTCACCCTGGCCGGGGTTGGGGCGCTGGCCATCGTCCTGGTGGTCCGCCGGGTACGCAACCGCTGACCGGGATTTTCTGCGGTGCCTGGTGCGCCGTGAGAGTTTCGAACTCCCGACCCGCTGATTAAGAGTCAGCTGCTCTACCAACTGAGCTAACGGCGCTGGATCTTTCTCGACACGCGAGAATAACAGCCACCACCTCGCATGGCGAATCTAATGTGGGTATCCGCCGAGCGTCACAACGCAGCCAGACGGGTAACCCTTAGACTACTCCCAGTAGTACTTGGGTCGGCGGGTCGCAAGGGGGAGTAAGGGCAGATGGCAGGTCAGTTGATGACCCGCGCGCGGCGCTGTCGGCGCTGGGCGGTCATGCTGATGTTGCCGGTTGGGGTCTTCGGCGTTGCCGCCTGTGGCAGCGGCGGCAACACACCACCGGCCGCCGTCATCTTCGACAAGGGCACGCCGTTCGGTGACTTGCTGGTTCCCAAGCTGACCGCGTCGGTGACCGACGGTGCCGTCGGTGTCGCCGTGGACAGCCCGGTGACGGTGAGCGCCGACGACGGTGTGCTGGCCTCGGTCACCATGGTCAACGAAAACGGCAGATCGGTGAGCGGTCAGCTCAGCGCCGACGGCGTGCACTGGAAAACTACCGAGCCGCTCGCCTACAACCGGCGCTACACGCTGACCGCCAAAGCCCGCGGACTGGGCGGCGAGGCCACCCGCCAGATGACGTTCCGAACCCATTCACCGCACAACCTGACGATGCCCTATGCGGTGCCTCGCGACGGCGAGGTGGTCGGTGTCGGCGAGCCGGTGGCGATCCGGTTCGATGAGAACATCGCCAACCGCGCTGCGGCGGAGAAGGCCATCACGGTGACCACGGACCCGCCCGCCGAGGGTGCGTTCTACTGGCTGAACAACCGCGAAGTACGTTGGCGGCCAAAGGAGTTCTGGAAGCCGGGGACGGCGGTCGACGTGGCGGTCAACACCTACGGCGTCGACCTTGGTGACGGGTTGTTCGGGGAGGACAGCATGAGCACCCACTTCACCATCGGTGACCAGGTCATCGCGACCGCCGACGACTCCACCAAGGTGTTGACCGTGCGGGTCAACGGCGAGGTCGTCAAGACGGTGCCGACCTCGATGGGCAAGGACAGCACGCCGACCGCCAACGGGATCTACATCATCGGTGAGCGGTTCGCGCACATGATCATGGACTCGTCGACCTACGGCGTCCCGGTCAACTCCCCGAACGGATATCGCACCGAGGTCGATTTCGCCACCCAGATGTCCTACAGCGGGGTATTCGTCCACTCCGCGCCGTGGTCGGTGGGCGCCCAGGGGCACACCAACACCAGCCACGGCTGCCTCAACGTCAGTCCGAGCAACGCACGGTGGTTCTACGACCACACCAAACGCGGTGATGTCGTCGAAGTCATCAACACCGTCGGCTCGACGCTGCCGGGAACCGAAGGACTCGGCGACTGGAACATCCCATGGGACCAGTGGCACGCCGGCAACGCTGAGGCGTAACGCCTGCTCGCACAGTCGTTTACGTCGGAACTCCATCCGGTTCACCGGATTCCACCCGCGAGTCGAGATATGTGGACAGCTCTTCGCGCAATTCGGACGTGATGAGGCCAAGCTGGCGTCGCGATGGAGTGGTTCCGGCACGAGCATCACGCTCTGCGGTCAGTGACCGGCCCCACAAAAACGCACATGCTTTGACCATCGAGTCGCGGTCGAGCCCAAGCGCGGCGGCGGTTTGTACGTCGGCGCGGGCATATCCCGCTGCCGTGGCGATTTCCGCATTGCTGCGTCCAGCCAGAGCGAAGCGCGGGGGTGTGACCGGTGTGTCGGTGAACAGGGCGGCGGGCGGTGCGCCAGCCAAAGCGTCGCGCACGCCACCGCCGTCGATCACGACGCCCTCCGCCAGCTTGATTGGAGTCTCGGAGATGACCAGATCGGCCAGCGTGACGTGGAAGTCAGGCTGCGCGAGGCGGTCGAGTGCAGCACAGATGATGAGATACGTTGCCAGGGAAGGGGTTACGTCGCCCCTTTCAAAGGCTGCGGCGCGCAGGTAGCTCCACGGGAAGCCCAGTGCGGTGACTTCCCTCGCCAACTGGTCATGCGTCACCCGGAGAACCTCTGAGCGGATGCGGCGGACGTTCGCACCGACGACAGCGACCAGTGGCCGTGCGGCGTCAAAGACGTCAGGTGTGGCGCGGGTCACGTATCTAAGCGTATCTGATCTGCGAGTCGTTCTGGACATGCCGCCCAATTTCGGATACCTTGGGACCCGGTACAAGGATGTATCAGAAATCCGAAACATTCTCATTGATCATGGATTGGCGCGCGCAGATGCTCCTCGCTGTGGACAGCAGTAACCCCGGGTGCCCGCGCAGTGCCAACCTTGCCTATACCGCGGCACCGGCGCAGCGGCGTCGTGCTCACCGCCGACGTGAGCCACTGCGTGGCCACGCCACTGAGTTGGTCAGGTTCCAATCTCCGGCGGACTGGTAGCCGGCCAGACGGATTGGGACAACAGAAATGGCATCGAACAGAGGATGAACGAGTAATGGCTTCCACCAAGGGATCTCACACAACCCCGCCCGGCTTGAACGTGATGGTCGCGCTGCTGATTTTGGCCGCGCTGTTTGTGGCATTCGGCTGCTGGTTCGACGACGAGGTCCACCGTCATACCGAACGTCAGGGCGCGGCGTATCACACGCTCGTCAATCCAGGTAGCAATGCGACGTCCTTGGGGTGAGTGACGGGACTCGAACCCGCGACTTCCAGGATCACAACCTGGTGCTCTACCAGCTGAACTACACTCACCATCGCCACCAGCCGAGCCGACGGGCGGCGTCGTCGATACTAACCGCTCGGGTGCTCGGTAGCCGAATCGATTTCCTCCGGTGCGGCGGCTATCGCCCCAAGCTCGGCGGCCGCCGCCGCGATATCGCTGGTGGCCGGGCCTGGCGGCGGCGCAAAAGCGGTGCGCCGATAGAACTGCAGTTCTCGGATCGATTCGTGGATGTCGGCCAGCGCGCGGTGCGCCAGTCCCTTGGCCGGCTGACCGAAGTAGATACGGGGATACCAACGCCGGCACAGCTCCTTGATCGAACTGACGTCCACCATCCGGTAGTGCAGGTAGGAGTCCAACGCGGGCATGTCGCGGGCGATGAATCCACGGTCGGTGGCGATCGAGTTGCCGGCCAGCGGCGCGGTCTTGGCATGCCTGACGTGGGTGCGGACGTAGTCGAGCACCATCTCTTCTGCGGTGGCCACGTCGACGGTCGATGCACGGACTTCGTCGGTCAGGCCGGAACGGGTGTGCATGTCGGCGACGACGTCGATCATCGATGACAACGCTGCGTCGTCGGCGTGGATCACCAGGTCGACACCCTCACCGAGAATGTTCAGGTCGCCATCGGTCACCAGGACCGCGATCTCGATCAACTTGTCCGACGCCAGGTCCAGCCCGGTCATCTCGCAGTCGATCCACACCAGTTCGTCGCGTACAGCGTTCACGTACGACCACGCTAGCGGCCAGGTCTGCCCCGATGGCGCAGGTGCCCAGTAATGTCGTGCTCGGCCAGCACTAGTTGGGGAGAGGATAGGCGCCACGATGAGCTCTGAGTCGAAACCGGGAACAACCCCCGCACAGCAGATCGCGGCCGGTTACGCGGTCGAGGGCCAGGCGCTGGAGCTGGGCACTGTGGTCGTCGACGGGACCGTCGACCCGGCCGCGCAGATCCGCATCCCGCTGGCCACCGTCAACCGGCATGGCCTGGTGGCGGGCGCCACCGGCAGCGGCAAGACGAAGACGCTGCAGCTGATCGCCGAGCAGCTGTCCGCGGCGGGTGTTCCGGTGCTGATGGCCGACGTCAAGGGCGACCTGTCCGGCCTGGCCCGGGCCGGACAGGCCAGCGACAAGATCACCGCGCGCGCCAAGGAAACCGGTGACGACTGGCAACCGACCGCCTTCCCGGTGCAGTTTCTGTCGCTGGGTACCAGCGGCGTCGGCGTGCCGGTACGGGCCACCATCGCCAGCTTTGGCCCTATTCTGCTGTCGAAAGTGTTGGGGCTCAACGCAACTCAGGAGTCAACGCTGGGGCTGATCTTCCATTGGGCCGACCAGCAGGAGCTGCCGCTGTTGGATCTGAAGGACCTGCGCGCGGTGATCAGCCACCTCACCAGCGACGAGGGTAAGTCCGACCTGAAAGAGTTGGGCGGCGTTTCCGCGGCGACGGCCGGGGTCATCCTGCGAGCCCTTGTCAATTTGGAAGCCGAGGGCGCCAACACCTTCTTCGGCGAGCCCGAACTCAAGCCTAAGGACGACCTGGTGCGCGTCGATGACAAGGGCCGCGGGGTCATCTCGTTGCTGGAGCTCGGCGACCAGGCCGCACGCCCGGTGCTGTTCTCCACCTTCCTGATGTGGGTGTTGTCCGATCTCTTCAAATCCATGCCCGAGCTCGGCGACGTGGACAAACCCAAGCTGGTGTTCGTCTTCGACGAGGCCCACCTGCTGTTCACCGATGCGTCGAAGGCGTTCCTGGAACAGGTGGAGCAGACCGTCAAGCTGATCCGCTCCAGGGGTGTCGGCGTGTTCTTCTGCACCCAGCTGCCGACCGATATCCCCAACGACGTGCTGTCCCAGCTGGGGGCGCGCGTCCAGCACGCCCTGCGCGCGTTCACCCCCGACGACCAGAAGGCACTGGCCAAAACCGTCCGCACCTATCCGAAAACCGATGTCTACGACCTGGAGTCGGCGCTGACATCGCTGGGTATCGGGGAGGCCGTGACCACCGTGCTGTCGGAGCGGGGCGCCCCTACCCCGGTGGCGTGGACCCGGCTACGCCCACCGCGGTCATTGATGGCTGCTATCGGTGACGACGCGATCAGCGCCGCGGCCAAGGCCAGCCCTCTGCACGCCAAATACGGTCAGACCATTGATTCGAGATCCGCCCACGAAATCTTGAAAGAAAGAGCAGCACAATCCACCCCGGCCGATCAGCCGGAAAAGGCGCGATCAAAGCGCGTGCGCGAGCGGCAGGGCTGGTGGAAGCGGTTCCTGAATAGCCGGGGCTTTCAGACCTTCCTCAACGCGCTCGGCAGGGAACTCGTCCGCAGCATGCGCGCCAACAACAGGCGGCGGCGTTAGCGGGTCAGCCGCCCAGCTTCTTGTAGAAACTGCCCACGATCGGGGCGACGATAGCGCGCGGGGCATACTGGCTGGCCACCGACATGGCCTTCGACGTCAGGCCCGGAACGACGCGCATTTTGTTGCGCGCCAACGCATCCAGCGAGATGCGGGCGGTGTGCTCAGTTGAGATCCACAGGAAATCCGGTACCAGCTTTTCAACGAGGGTCTGCTCGCCTTGATCCGGGAGCTCGGTGCGTACCGGACCCGGCGCCAGCAGCGTGACGTGCACACCGGAGCCGCGCAGCTCACCACGCAACGATTCGCTGAAGGTGTTCACGAACGCCTTGGTGGCCGCATAGGTCGCGTTATAGGGGATCGGCGAATTACCCGCCGCCGAACCGGAAATCAAGATGCCACCCGCCCGGCGCTCGATCATGCCCGACAAGACCGCCAACGTAAGGTCGTGCACCGCAATCGCGTTGAGTTGTACCTGGGCCTTTTCGGCCGCGGGATCCAGGCCTGACACCGGCCCGAACGTCGCAGTACCCGCGTTGGCGCACAGGATTGAGATGTTTCGGGTGGCCAGCTCGTCGGTCAGCTTTGCCCGGTCGGCAGGGTCGGTGAGATCGACCGGGCGCACTTCGACGGCGACGCCGTACTTCTCCACGAGACGTGCGGCCAAATCGGTGAGCACGTCCTCGCGTCGTGCGGTGATGATCAGGCTGTGGCCGCGCGCAGCCAGTTCGGTGGCCAGTGCCGCACCGATGTTTTGCGAGGCTCCGGTGACGACGGCACGAGCATCGGGGCTGGGGGCGGGTACAGGCATGCGGCAAGCGTAGACAACGCTCTAGAGTCCCTGCATGAGCAACCCGGCGCCGGGTTCGCGCACCGTTGAGCGGTCCAGGGTGCTGGCATGGGCGCTGTGGGACTGCGGTTCCACCGGCCTGAGCGCGATCGTCGTGACGTTCGTGTTCTCGGTCTACCTGACCGGCACCGTCGGCCAGGGGATGCCGGGCGGCAGCTCACCGGCCAGTTGGCTGGGCCGCGCGCTGGCGGTCGCCGGGCTGACCATTGCGGTGCTGGCGCCGGTCATGGGCGTGTGGGTGGAGACCCCGCGCCGGCGGCGCAGGGCGCTGACCGTCCTGACCGGTGTCACGGTACTGCTGACCAGCGCGATGAGCCTGATCCGCGACCTTCCCGGGTACCTGTTGCCCGGCTTGGCGCTGCTCGCGGGTGCGGCGGCATGCGGCGACCTCGCCAGCGTCCCGTACAACGCGATGCTGCGCCAGCTGTCTACACCGCATTCATTCGGCCGGATCTCCGGCTTGGGCTGGGCCTCGGGCTACGTCGGCAGCGTCGTGTTGCTGCTGGTGGTGTATGCCGGTTTCATCTCCGGAAAAGGCGACACCCGCGGGCTGTTGCATCTGCCCACCAGCGACGGCACCAATGTCCGGGCCGCGATGTTGCTGGCGGCCGCCTGGTTGGCGCTGCTGGCGCTGCCGTTGCTGTCCACCGCTCATCGGCTGCCCGCAACCGCCGAGCCGTCGGGCGCGGTGGGCGTGAAGGGTGCCTACCGCAGGCTGTGGTCGGATCTGCGGGACGAGTGGCGCCGTGACCGCAACCTGGTGTACTTCCTGCTGGCCAGCGCCGTCTTCCGGGACGGGCTGGCCGGGATCTTCACCTTCGGCGCGGTGCTGGGCGTCAACGTGTACGGGATCTCGCACGCCGATGTGCTGATCTTCGGGGTGGCCGCCAGCGTGGTGGCCGCGGTGGGCGCGGTGCTGGGCGGCCTGTTCGACGACCGGGTCGGGTCGAAGCCGGTGATCGTGGGGTCGCTGGTAGCGATCATCACGATGGCGCTCGTCTTGATGATGTTGTCCGGCCCCGGTCCGTTCTGGTTGTGCGGACTGCTGCTGTGCCTCTTCATCGGGCCGGCGCAGTCCTCGTCACGCGCTCTGCTGCTGAGGATGTCAAGGCATGGCAAGGAAGGCGTGGCCTTCGGCCTCTACACGATGACCGGACGCGCGGTGTCGTTTTTGGCGCCGTGGTTGTTCTCGGTCTTCGTCGACGTGTTCGGCGCCGTCCGAGCCGGCATGGGTGGGTTGTGCCTGGTGCTGATTGGCGGGCTGCTGGCCATGCTGATGGTGCGCACACCACGCCGCGGCGACTTCGTGCATCTGCCGCAAAGCGCCGGTTAAGCCGGGGCGTCGCAGACCGTCAGCCCCGCGCCGGTGCGCTGGCGGACCTGCACCCCGCCCACTGTGAGGGTGCAGGTCACGTCGTGGCCGATGTTGACGATCGTGACGTTGGCGTTGCTACCCGACTTCGACAGGGTGACTTCCTTGCTCCACGGCAGCGCCACGTTGAACTCGGTCTGTACGACGTCGCCGTTGTCCCGGTAGGTGATGCTGATGGCGCGACCTTCCCCGGTGACGTTGTAGACGACGGTGTCGATGCCCGCACCGGATTCGGGGGGTGACGTGGCCGTGCCACTCGGCGTCGATGAGGTGGGGGCCGAGGTGGTCGTGGCGGAGCTCTTGGAGTTCGGCATCGCGGGCAACGGCGCGACGGCGCTCTGCTTTTTGGCCGAGCCGTTGGCGATGACAAGTGCGATGACCAACGCGATGACCAGCACCACCGCGGCTGCCGCGGCGATCCACAACCAGCGCGGCGTCTTCGGTCGGTTCGGCGGCAGTTGCTGCGTCGGCTGATCCGGTGCGGATTGATCCTGCGACCAGTACTGCGGCAACTTCGCGGTCGGGTTGGGTTCGGTCGGATTCGCGCGCGGGTACTGCGGTGGCGCATAGGGTGATTGGCCGGCATAGGCCGGATCGGTGTACGGCGGATAAGGCTGGCGAATCGGCTCGGTCGGTTCGGCCCCCGGTCGACGTGGATCGTTCATGCCCGGCTCACGCCCCGCCTCATTCTGGCAGAGTACCTGCAGGACAACGCTTGGCTGTGGTCCACCCGGTCGTCACCGGCACTGATCGCCGACCGTCAGCGCGGCAATCGTCATCGCCCGCATCACGGCGCGTGAACGCGACACCCGCACCGCTCTGCTGTCACCGGGTTTCATGCTGTGCGGCGTCGAGTTCAGCAAGCCGAAAACTGCGTGCGCCATCAGCCGGGCATCGGCCTCGGCAAGCCCGGGCTCCAACTCGCGCAGCACGCCCACCCAGACCTCGACATACTGTCGCTGCGCGCTGCGGACCTGGCGCTCGGCGTCGTTCGGCAGATGCGCCAGGTCGCGGTCCTGGATGCGGATCAGATCCGGTTCACCGAGCACAAAGTCGAGGTGGAAGTCGACCAGGCCGTCCAGCGCCTCGGCGGCGCGGCGGCTGCGCGACAGCACTTCGCGGGCACCGGCAAGCAACCGGGTGCTGATGCCGACCAGCAACTCGACCAGCAGCGACTCCTTATTGGGAAAGTGCCGGTAGATCGCCGGACCGCTGACACCCGCGGCCGCGCCGATATCCTCCAGCCGCACCGCCAGGAAACCGCGCTCGGCGAACAGCCGCTCGGCCGCCGACAGCAGCTGCACGCGTCGATCGGACTTCAACTGGCTGCGACGGTTCGGGCCCGCCTGATCGGCCGGGGCAGATGCTGCCATGGCGGCCTCCTGGACACTTCGGTTAATGACCACTAACATAGCATGAGTTATTCGTCATTAACCGAAATTGGCGGGCAGCAGATGACCACTCCGGCGGCGAACCGCGACGCACACCGCGCGCTGGTATCGCAGTTGCGCGACAAGCTGGCCACGGCCTCCCTGGGTGGTTCGGAACGCTCGCGCGCCCGTCACGTCGACCGGGGCAAGCTGCTGCCGCGGGACCGGGTTGATGGCCTGCTCGACCCCGGCAGCCCGCTGCTCGAGATTGCGCCGTTGGCTGCCGACGGCATGTACGACGACGAGTGCCCCGGTGCAGGCATGATCACCGGCATCGGCCGGATCTCCGGCCGCGAATGCATGATCGTGGCCAACGACGCGACGGTCAAAGGCGGTACCTACTACCCGATCACCGTCAAAAAACACTTGCGGGCGCAGGAGATCGCCGGCCAGAACCGGTTGCCGTGTATCTACCTCGTCGACTCCGGTGGTGCGTTTTTGCCGCGTCAAGACGAGGTGTTTCCCGACCGGGAGCACTTCGGCCGGATCTTCTACAACCAGGCCAAACTCAGTGCCGAAGGTATCCCGCAGATAGCTGCCGTGCTCGGATCCTGCACCGCCGGTGGGGCTTACGTGCCGGCGATGAGCGACGAGGCGGGGATCGTCCGCACCCAGGGCACCATTTTCCTCGGCGGACCGCCGCTGGTGAAGGCCGCCACCGGAGAGGTCGTCACCGCCGAGGAGCTCGGCGGTGGTGACCTGCATTCCAAGACTTCCGGTGTCACTGATCATCTCGCCAATGACGACCGCGACGCGCTGCGCATCATCCGGCGCATCGTCGCCACGCTGGGCCCTCGCCAACCGCCGATCTGGGATGTGCTGCCAAGCGTGGACCCGATCGCCGACCAGAGCGAGCTCTACGACGTCGTTCCGATCGATGCACGGATTCCCTACGATGTGCACGACGTCATCACCCGGGTTGTCGACGGCGGCGAATTCGGTGAGTTCAAGGCGGAATACGGCAGTACGCTGGTCACCGGGTTCGCCCGTATTCACGGTCACCCGGTCGGAATCGTCGCCAACAACGGTGTGCTGTTTTCCGAATCCGCAGTCAAGGGAGCACATTTCATCGAGTTGTGCGATAAGCGGCTGGTGCCGCTGCTTTTCCTGCAGAACATCTCCGGGTTCATGGTGGGCCGTGACTACGAGGCCGGCGGAATTGCCAAACACGGCGCGAAGATGGTGACCGCCGTCGCCTGCGCGCGGGTGCCCAAGCTGACCGTGGTCATCGGCGGGTCCTACGGTGCGGGCAACTACTCGATGTGCGGGCGGGCGTATTCGCCGCGCTTCTTGTGGATGTGGCCGAACGCACGAATCTCGGTGATGGGGGGCGAGCAGGCGGCGTCGGTGCTGGCGGCGGTGCGCGGGGAGATGACGGCCGAGGAGGAAGACGCGTTCAAAACGCCGATACGCGCCCAGTACGAACATCAGGGTGACCCGTACTACTCGACAGCCCGGCTCTGGGATGATGGGGTGATCGACCCGGCCGACACCAGAACCGTTGTGGGTCTCGCTCTGTCGGTCGTGGCAAATGCGCCGGTCGAGCCGGTCTCCTACGGTGTGTTCCGGATGTAGAGCAGATGAGTATGAGAGAACTGAGTACCGTTCTGGTCGCCAACCGCGGTGAAATCGCCGTGCGGGTGATCCGCACGTTGCAGGCGATGGGCATCAGGTCGGTGGCCGTTTACAGTGACGCCGACGCCAGCGCCCGCCATGTCGCTGAGGCGGACCTCGCGGTGGGTATCGGGCCCGCGCCCGCCCGCGACAGCTACCTGAACATCGGCGCAGTCGTTGACGCGGCGCTGCGCACCGGTGCGCAGGCCGTACATCCCGGCTACGGGTTCCTTTCGGAGAACGCAGATTTCGCGGCGGCACTGACGTCGGCCGGCGTGATCTTTATCGGGCCGTCAGTTGCGGCCATCAAGACCATGGGTGACAAAATCGCCGCCAAGGCGACCGTGTCGGAGTTCGGCGTACCGGTCGTACCCGGCCTCGCGCGGCCGGGCCTGACCGACGCCGACCTGATCGCCGCGGCCGACGAGATCGGTTACCCGGTGCTGGTCAAACCGTCTGCCGGCGGGGGCGGCAAGGGCATGCGGCTGGTCGAGCGGCCCGCCGGCCTGCCCGCCGCATTGACCAGTGCCCGCCGCGAATCGGCCGCCGCGTTCGGCGACGATACGCTGTTTCTGGAGCGATTCGTGCTGCGGCCCAGGCATATCGAAGTCCAGGTATTGGCCGACAGCTACGGCAACGTGATCCACCTCGGCGAGCGTGAATGCAGCCTGCAGCGGCGGCACCAGAAGGTGATCGAGGAGGCGCCCTCGCCGCTGCTGGACGCCGCGACCCGGGCCCGCATCGGTTCCGCCGCGTGCGACACCGCGCGCAGCGTCGACTACACCGGTGCCGGCACCGTGGAGTTCATCGTGTCCGCTGATCGGCCCGACGAGTTCTTCTTCATGGAGATGAACACCCGGCTGCAGGTCGAGCATCCGGTGACCGAGCTGGTGACCGGATGGGACCTGGTCGAATGGCAGGTGCGCATCGCGGCCGGGGAGAAACTGGCGACGGCTGACGTCACGCTGGCCGGCCACGCGATCGAAGCGCGGGTCTACGCCGAGGATCCCGCCCGCGAGTTTCTGCCCACCGGCGGTTCCGTACTGGCGCTGGTCGAACCGAAAGGCGGCGGGGTTCGGGTCGACTCTGGCTTGTCGGTGGGGACGGTCGTGGGCAGCGAGTACGACCCGATGCTGGCCAAGGTCATCGCCCACGGCGCTGACCGGCAGGCGGCGCTGCGCGCGCTGGACCGCGCCCTGGCCGACACCGCGGTGCTCGGCGTGGTGACCAACGTCGAGTTCGCGCGGTTTCTGCTCGCCGACCCCGACGTTGTCGCCGGCCGACTCGACACCGGGTTACTGGACCGGCGGGCCGGCGAATTCGTCGCGGCGCGGCCGTCGGACAGACAATTCATCGCCGCCGCCGCCGACCGGTGGTTGCGGCGTTGGCCGGACCCGGGGGCGGATCTGTGGGAGGTGCCGTCCGGGTGGCGGATCGGTGCCGCTGTGCCGGTGAGCATCCGGCTGTGCGCCGGTGACCATATCGACCATGTCCACCTCGCCGGGAGCCCGGCGGCTGCGGTGGCCCGCATCGAGGACGGCGAATCCCATACACTGCAAGCGCATCTGGCGGACCGGCACTTGGCGATCACACTGGATGGTGTGCGCACCGAGTACACCGTCGCCACGACCGGTCATCAGACTTGGCTGGCCGCCGACGGCATCACCGCAGTGTTCGAGGAGGTGCTGGAAGCGCCGGTACGCCCCGACGACGAGCAGCGCGGGGACGCCGAATTGACCAGCCCGATGCCCGGGTCGGTCGTCGCCGTCGGTGTCGACGACGGTGCCGAAGTCACGGCCGGCACCGTCGTGGTCACGGTCGAGGCGATGAAGATGGAGCACGCGTTGACGGCCCCGGTTGACGGCGTGGTCGAACTCCTCGTCGCGGCCGGCGATCAGGTCAAGGTGGGCCAGTCGCTGGCCCGAATCATTGTGAGTGCGAAAGGCTAAGGGCGAGCGCATGGCTGACTTCCTGGCGACCGGGATGCTTCCCGACGAGTATGGTCAGTTGGCCAAGACGGTGCGCGATTTCACGCAGACTGTTGTCGCGCCGGTGGCCGCCCGGCACGACGCCGAGCATTCCTTCCCCTACGAAGTGGTCGCCGGGATGGCCGACATGGGCCTGTTCGGGCTGCCCTTCCCGGAGGAGTGGGGCGGGATGGGCGGCGACTACTTCGCTTTGTGCCTTGCCCTGGAGGAGTTGGGCAAAGTGGACCAAAGCGTGGCGATCACATTGGAGGCCGGTGTATCGCTGGGCGCGATGCCGGTCTATCGGTTCGGCACCGAGGCGCAGAAGCGGGAGTGGTTGCCGCCGTTGACCAGTGGTCGTGCCCTGGGCGCTTTCGGGCTGACCGAGCCCGGCGGCGGCACCGATGCCGGCGCGACCAAGACCACTGCTCGTCTCGACGACGGGCACTGGGTGATCAACGGGTCGAAACAGTTCATCACCAACTCAGGTACCGATATCACCAAGCTGGTCACGGTCACCGCCGTCACCGGCGAACACGACGGCAGGAAAGAGATCTCGTCGATCCTGGTGCCGGTGCCCACACCGGGTTTCACCGTCGAACCGGCCTACGACAAGGTCGGCTGGAAGGCGTCGGACACCCATCCGCTGACCTTCGACGACGTGCGCGTGCCGCAGGAGAACCTGCTCGGTGAGCGCGGTCGCGGGTATGCCAACTTCCTGCGCATCCTCGACGAGGGCCGCATCGCGATCGCCGCGTTGTCCACCGGCGCGGCGCAGGGCTGCGTGGACGAGAGCGTCAAGTACGCCCGGGAGCGTGAAGCGTTCGGACGACCGATCGCCCGGTATCAGGCCATCGAGTTCACCATCGCCAGGATGGAGGCCCGCGCCCACACCGCCCGCACCGCCTACTACGACGCCGCGGCGCTGATGCTGGCCGGTAAGCCGTTCAAGAAGCAGGCGGCGATCGCCAAGCTGGTGGCCAGCGAGGCGGCCATGGACAACGCCCGTGATGCCACCCAGATCCATGGTGGTTACGGGTTCATGAATGAGTTCACCGTGGCCCGTCACTACCGGGACAGCAAGATCCTGGAAATCGGGGAAGGGACCAGCGAAGTGCAGTTGATGCTGATCGCCAGAGAGGTGGGCCTGTGATGAAGCCGCTCGAGTACCGGGAGGTCGTCCAGCGGGGATTGTGGTTCGAAGAGTTCGAAACGGGCGTGCGCTATCTGCATCGCCCGGGCCGGACGATCACCGAGGCCGACAACGTGTTGTTCACGACGATGACGATGAATACCCAGGGGCTGCACCTGGATGCGGCGTTCTCCGATGCGCTGCCACCATTTCATCAGCGGTTGGTGAACTCGATGTTCACCCTGTCGACTCTGGTCGGGTTGTCGGTCGCCCAGCTGACCCAGGGCACCATCGTCGCCAATCTCGGATTCTCCGAGATCGCATTTCCCAAGCCGCTGTTTCACGGCGACACGCTCTACGCCGAAACCGTGATCACCGACAAACGGAAGTCCAAAAGCCGTTCGGGCGAGGGCATCGTGACGTTCGCGCACACCGGACGCAACCAGCACGATGACGTCGTCGCCACCGCGACCCGCAAGACGCTGGTGCGAATGCGGCCGGCCGAGGAATGATGGGACTGCACAACCCCGGCCCGGCGTGGCTGTTCTGCCCGGCAGATCGCCCCGAGCGCTTCGGAAAGGCTGCTGCCGCAGCGGATATCGTGATACTCGACCTCGAGGACGGGGTGGCCGCCGCGGATAGACCTGCCGCGCATAAGGCCCTTGTCGATGTTCCTCTCGACCCGGCCCGCACCGTGGTGCGGGTCAACCCATCCGGCACAGCCGATCAGGCCCGAGACCTGGAAGCCTTGTCCCGCACCCGCTACGACACCGTGATGCTGCCCAAGTGCGAAGGCGCCGACCACGTCACTGCGCTGGCACCGCTGGGCGTGATAGTGCTGGTCGAATCACCTCTGGGTGCGCTCGCCGTCACCGAGAGCGTCCAAGCCGACAACGCCGTCGCGGTGATGTGGGGTGCAGAGGATCTCTTTGCCGTACTCGGCGGCACCGCCAACCGCTACCCGGATGGGACCTACCGCGAAGTGGCCCGCCATGTCCGCTCCCAGTCGCTGTTGGCGGCCAAGGCGTACGGCCGGTTCGCGCTGGATTCGGTCTTCCTCGACATCAAGAATCTCGACGGGCTTCGCGCCGAGGTCGACGACGCCGTCGCGGTCGGCTTCGACGCCAAGGTTGCCATTCATCCCAGCCAGCTGCCGGTGATCCGGGCCGGCTACACACCGACGCCCGAGCAGGTGCAGTGGGCGCGACACGTGCTGGCCGCCGCCGCCGATCAACGCGGCGTCTTCGCATTCGAAGGCATAATGGTGGATATGCCAGTGTTGCGGCGAGCCGAGCGGATCGTGCAGCTGGCGGTTGACTCCGGCTCGTAGCAGTCTCGGACGTCGAGGTTTGCTGCGACCGCCGCAGCCTGGGCGTTAGGAGGCGGTATGGCTGAGCTAGCTGGAACGCCGATGACTGTCGACCTCGAACCGGTGCAGCTCGTCGGCCCGGATGGAACAGCGACCGCAGAAGACCGCTACAGTCGCGATCTCCCGGCCGAGACCCTGTGCTGGCTCTACGAGATGATGGTGATCACCCGCGACCTGGACGCTGAGTTCGTCAACCTGCAGCGGCAGGGTGAATTGGCGTTGTTCACGCCCTGCCGGGGTCAGGAGGCCGCCCAGGTCGGTGCGACGGCCTGCCTGCGCAAGACCGATTGGCTGTTTCCCCAGTATCGCGAGCTGGGCGTCTATCTGGTGCGCGGCATTCCGCCCGGCAACGTCGGCGCTATGTGGCGCGGAACCTGGCACGGCGGGCTGGAATTCACCAAAAAGTGTTGCGCGCCGATGTCGGTTCCGGTCGGCACGCATGCCTTGCATGCAGTCGGGGCGGCGATGGCCGCACAGCGCCTCGGCGAGGAGTCGATGACGGTGGCCTTCGTCGGCGACGGCGCCACCAGTGAGGGCGACGTGCACGAGGCGCTGAACTTCGCCGGGGTGTTCACTGCGCCGTGCGTGTTCTACGTGCAGAACAACCAGTGGGCGATCTCGGTCCCGGTGCGCAAGCAGACCGCCGCGCCGTCGATCGCGCACAAGGCCATCGGATACGGAATGCCCGGCATCCGAGTGGACGGCAACGACGTGCTGGCCTGCTACGCCGTGATGAGCGAAGCCGCCGCACGCGCCAGAGCCGGCGACGGGCCAACCCTGATCGAGGCGATCACCTGCCGGCTCGGCCCGCACACCACCTCCGACGATCCGAGCCGCTACCGCAGCCAACCGGAACTCGACCGCTGGCTGGCGCTGGACCCGATTCCGCGCTACCGGACCTACTTGCAAGGCCAGGGCCTGTGGTCGGACCGGCTGGCAGAACGGGTGGCCGCCCGATCCAAGCGGCTGTGCGCCGAGTTGCGCGATGCGGTGACCGACGCACCCGACATCGACGTCGACGAGGTCTTCACGACGGTGTACGCCGAGATCACGCCCGCATTGCAAGCCCAACGGCGGCAGTTGCGGGCCGAGCTGGCCAGGGAGACGTGATGACTCAGATCGTCGAACCTCCGACCCGCGCGCCGACCCCGCCGTCCACCGAGCGATGGCTGACCATGGTGCAGGCGCTCAATCGCGCATTGCACGACGCGATGGCCACCGACAACCGGGTGCTGGTGTTCGGCCAGGACGTCGCGGTGCAAGGCGGCGTGTTCCGGGTCACCGAGGGGCTGGCCGAGACCTTCGGCGAAGACCGTTGTTTCGACACACCGCTGGCCGAGTCCGCGGTGATCGGGATCGCCGTCGGCCTGGCGTTGCGCGGCTTCGTGCCGGTGCCGGAGATCCAGTTCGACGGGTTCTCCTATCCCGCGTTCGACCAGGTGGTCAGTCACCTGGCCAAGTACCGGACCCGCACCCGTGGCGAGGTCGACATGCCGGTCACAGTCCGGATACCGTCCTTCGGCGGCATCGGCGCGGTCGAACACCATTCGGAATCCACCGAGTCCTACTGGGCGCATACCGCCGGTCTCAAGGTCGTGGTGCCGTCGACGCCGTCAGACGCCTACTGGCTGCTGCGCCATGCCATTACGTGTCGCGACCCGGTGATGTTCTTGGAGCCCAAGCGACGCTACTGGGGCCGCGAGCTCGTCGACACCACCCGGCCCGAACCACCGATCGGGCACGCGAAGATACGTCGGGCCGGCACCGACGTCACCGTGCTGACCTACGGCGGCCTGGTGGCCACCGCCGTGTCAGCCGCGGAGGCAGCCGTCCGCCAACATGGTTGGAGCCTGGAAGTTGTCGATCTGCGGTCGCTGGTCCCGCTGGACTTCGACACTGTCGCCGCGTCGATCCGCCGTACCGGGCGCTGTGTGGTGCTGCACGAAGGGCCGCGAAGCCTGGGGTATGGTGCCGGGCTGGCCGCCCGCATCCAAGAGGAGATGTTCTACGAGCTGGAGGCGCCGGTGTTGCGCGCCTGCGGGTTTGACACCCCGTACCCGCCGGCGCGGCTGGAGAAGCTGTGGCTGCCGGGTCCGGACCGGCTGCTGGACTGTGTCGAGCGGGTCCTGGCGCTGCCGTGAGCGATCAGCAGGTGAAGTCGTTCGTCGTCCCCGACCTTGGCGAGGGGCTCCAAGAGGTCACCCTTTCGCACTGGAACGTCGGGGTCGGCGAGGACGTCGAACTCAACCAACCCTTGTGCTCGGTGGAGACCGCCAAAGCCGAGGTCGAAATCCCCAGCCCATACGCGGGCCGGATCGTCGAAATGGGTGGTGCCGAAGGTGAAGTGCTGCCGGTCGGCTCGCTGTTGGTGCGCATCGACACCGCGCCCGGCGCGGCGGCGAACGGGGAGCCGCCCGCGCGCAACCCGGTACTGGTGGGGTACGGAGCCGATAACGCCCTGGACACCAGCCGGCGTCCGAAGGCCAAGCCGGCGGTGCGGAAGCTGGCTGCCGAGGCGGGCGTCGATTTGCGCAACGTGCCGCCCGGACCCGACGGCTTGATCAGTCGCGAAGCTGTATTGGCGGCAGCAGAAGTCAGTACAGAGCGCTCCTACGATGTGTTAGCGGTGCGCGGAGTTCACGCCGAGATGGCGCAGCGGATGACATTGTCGCGCAGCCAGATTCCAGACGCGCATGCCAGTGTTCAGGTGGACTGCTGCAGCCTGGTAAGGCTGCACGACCGACTCGAGGGGATTACCCCGTTCGTGCTGACGCTGCGGCTACTGGTCATCGCGTTGACGCATCACCGGATCTTCAACTCCACCTGGGCAGACGGCCCCGACGGCCCAGAGGTGCATGCCCATCACGCGGTGCATCTGGGCGTCGCGGTCGCCGCGCCGCGCGGGCTGCTGGTGCCGGTGGTCGCCGATGCGGGGCGGAAGACCACCCGCGAACTGGCCGAATGTGTGGCTCGACTGATCCGGGACGCACGGGCGGGCACCCTCAAACCCGGCGAGTTGCAGGGCTCGACGTTCACCGTGTCCAACCTCGGTGCCCTGGGTCTTGACGAGGGCGTGCCGGTGATCAACTACCCGGAGGCGGCGATCCTGGGGATGGGCTCGCTGCGGCCACGGCCCGTGGTCGTCGACGATGCGGTCGTCGTTCGCCCGCAGATGACGCTGACCTGTGCGTTCGACCATCGTGTCGCGGACGGTGCCCAGGTCGCGCAGTTCCTCGGTGAGCTGCGTCAGCTCATCGAATCACCGGAGACGGCGCTGTTGGATCTGTAGGCGCGACTACCTGCGACGCGCGGCGGACAATCTTGCGGCGAACTCCGGGGACCGGATCGATGCGGCCTGCGGGCCGAGTTCGGTGTTTTTGGCCAGTTCGTGCTGCTCGGTGTCGACCGATCCCGGGTTAGCGGTGGCGCGAATCGTGGCCTTGGTCGCCAGCACGACGTCCCGCGGGGCGGCCGCAGGGCCCGCCGCCAGCTCGACCGCGGCGGCAACCGGGTCATCGGCGATGCTGAGCGCCAGCCCGTGTCGCACAGCGGATTCCGCGTCGAAGCGCATCCCGAACAACAGAGCGGCCCGGGCAACCTGCGGCCCCACCGCCCGCTGCAGCATCCAGGTCGCGCCGCCACCGGGGTGCAGTCCCAGCCTCTGGAACCGGGCGTCGAACAACGCGGCGGGCCCGGCGATCCGCACGTCGGCGGCCAGGGCCAGGTTCAGTCCGGCTCCGACGGCTGCGCCGTTGACCGCGGCGATCGTGGGCAGCGTGCACTTACCGACGGCCATGAACCCGTCGTAGAGCTGCAGCAGACCCTCCTCGGCCGCCTCACCCAGCGCGCTCAGGTCGGCGCCCGCGCAGAACGCCTTGCCCGCGCCGGTGACGACGACGGCATGCACGTTCCGATCGGCCTCGGCGCGTTCCACCGCGCCGCGCAGCTGCGTCGACATCGCGGAGGTGACGGCGTTGCGCCGATCGGGGTCGTTAACGGTGATCAACGCGACGTGATCGTCGACGCGGTATAGAACGAGGTCGGACTGGGCCATCTGGCGTCTCCAGGGGTTGGAATCAGACCCGCCACGGGGATGGGTAGCAGTTTGCGCTGGTCAGATCGTGCCCCCGGCAGGACTCGAACCTGCGACCACAAGATTAGAAGTCATGCGCTCTGTCCAGCTGAGCTACGGGGGCTGGGAAACTCCCAGCTCAGTGTAGCCAACGGCGATCACAGAGAACTCCGGGCGCGCAACGCCGAGCGAAATCCCCTTGGGGGGGAGTGCGATTCGCTAATGTGTGCGCCACGGCACATGTACAGTGCGACACACGTGCAATACCGGTGGCGCAAGCCTCGGACGCACGGTGGCGCGTGTGCCCACGTCGAGGAGTGGCGTTGCGATGAGCTTGACCCTGGATTTGACCACTCGGGCCTCGCAGGCGCGTGCGGAGGCGCTGCGCCAGGGGCGACAGCTGGCGGCGGGCCCGATCGACGCCTACCGCACCGGCGCCCTGTTACTGCGCGGCTCGCCGTCACTGCTCGCCTGGTTCGCCGGCTGGCTCTCGGCGGAATTTCCACCGCAGGTCGTGACCGGGCATGCGCTGTCCGGGGTGACACCGCTGTCGGTCGGTCGAGTGGCGACCATGTGGGCGGCGCAACGGGCAGACCGCATCCTCACCGCCGCGCTGGAGGAGTCCTTCGGGCCCGGCTACCACAAGCTGGTGCGCCATCCCAGCACGGATCGGCCCGAGTACGCACACCGCGGTGGGCTGCTGGAGGCCACCGGACATCGCCGCCGGTACGCGGCGCAGACGTCGGACATCGCCTACGGACAAGGCAGCCGCGACAACCTGCTGGACATCTGGCGTCACCCCGATTTGCCGGAGGGGTCTCGAGCCCCGGTGATGATCCAGGTCCCCGGCGGCGGATGGGTGGTCAACGGCAAACGGGGACAGGCGTATCCGCTGATGGGCCGGATGGTCCAACTCGGCTGGATCTGCGTGTCGATCGACTACAGCAAGAGCCCGCGCAAGGCGTGGCCGGCGCACATTATCGACGTCAAACGCGCGATCGCATGGGTCCGCGAAAACATCGCCGACTACGGTGGCGATCCTAACTTCATCGCGATCACCGGCGGCTCCGCCGGCGCACACCTGGCGTCGCTGGCCGCGCTCACCGCACGCAACCGGGAACTTCAGCCCGGGTTCGAAGACGCCGACACGACCATTCAGGCGGCGGCGCCCTATTACGGCGTCTACGACTTCACCGATGTCGGGAAAATGCACGAAATGATGCTGCCGTTTCTCGAGCGCTTCGTGATGCAAACCCGTTACGCCGATAACCCTGGAATATTCGAATCGGCCTCGCCGATTTCGCACGCACACAAAACGGCTCCGCCGTTCTTCGTTTTGCACGGCGAGAATGATTCGCTGATTCCCAGGGCGCAGGCTCAGACCTTTTGTGCCACGCTGCGTGAGGCCGGTGCTCGTACGGTGAGCTACGCGGAGCTACCCAACGCGCATCACGCCTTCGACACCATGGCCACGGTGCGGTCGCGACTGGCAGCCGATGCCGTCGCCGACTTTTTCGGCGTCGTTTACGGGCGATATCTCCGGTCTCGACGGCGGGTTCTGCGCAAACAGACCGCATCGGCCAGCTGAATTTCCAATTCGACCGTATACCAAAGTATTTCGTGCAGCATTGCGCCGTTATTAATCTTGATGAGCCGATCCGGGCAAACGGCTACCACCATCG
Source organism: Mycobacterium sp. (assembly GCF_050700595.1). GTDB lineage: Bacteria > Actinomycetota > Actinomycetes > Mycobacteriales > Mycobacteriaceae > Mycobacterium. The sequence goes on along the minus strand of NZ_JBOHHI010000120.1, from coordinate 7,603 downwards.
CGTCGACCAGACTAGCGTTGTGGACATATGTGGGTCAGACGGGTAATGGGAGGCTGGCATGGCGGTGGCTGAGTCCATCGACGCGGCCGGATTGCCGACGGTGCTGGGGGCGGTCGATTATCTGCTGCATCGGGGGGAAGCCAACCCGCGGACCCGCTCGGGCATCATGGCACTGGAAGTTCTCGATACCACGCCGGACTGGGACCGCTTCCGCACCCGCTTTGAAAACGCGTCCCGGCGGGTGTTGCGGCTGCGGCAGAAGGTGGTCGTGCCGACGCTGCCGACGGCGGCACCGCGCTGGGTGGTCGATCCCGACTTCAACCTGGACTTCCATGTGCGCCGGATGCGCGTCGCGGAACCCGGCACGTTGCGGGAAGTGTTCGATCTGGCCGAGGTGATGCTGCAGTCGCCGCTGGATATTGCGCGGCCACTGTGGACGGCGACCTTGATCGATGGCCTCGCCAAGGGGAAGGCCGCGACACTGCTGCACCTGTCCCACGCCGTCACCGACGGTGTGGGCAGCGTGGAGATGTTCGCCCAGATCTACGATCTCGAGCGTGAGCCGCCGGCCGAGCCGCCGCCGCCGCCGCAACCCATTCCGCAGGACCTGTCGCCCAACGACCTGATGCGCCAGGGCATCAACGACCTGCCCTTCGCCGTGGCCGGCGGAGTCCGCGATGCACTGTGGGGAGCGGCGTCGCTGGTCGGTCGGGCGGTACGCAACCCGATGTCCGCGGTGGCCGGGGCGGTCGGCTACGCCCGCTCAAGCGCGCGGGTGATGAGCCGGGCGGCCGAGCCCTCGCCGCTGCTGCAGCGTCGCAGCCTGGCCACCCGCACCGAGGCGATCGACATTCCGCTCTCCGATCTGCACAGGGCCGCCAAGGCGGGTGGCGGATCGATCAACGACGCCTACCTCGCCGGTCTGTGCGGGGCGCTGGGTCGTTACCACGAGGTGCTCGGCGTGCCGGTCGCCACGTTGCCCATGGCGGTGCCGGTAAACCTGCGCGCCGAAGCTGATCCGGCCGGCGGCAACCGGTTCACCGGGGTGAACCTGGCGGCGCCGGTGGGCACGGCAGATCCGGTCGAGCGGATGAGAAAGATCCGCGCGCAGATGACCCAACGCCGCGAGGAGCCCGCGATGGACGTCATCGGCTCCGTCGCGCCGCTGATGAGTGTCTTGCCGACGCCGTTGTTGGAAGCCATGACCGGCTCGGTGATCGCCTCCGACGTGCAGGCCAGCAATGTGCCGGTCTACCCCGGCGACACCTACCTCGCCGGAGCAAAGATCCTGCGGCAGTACGGTATTGGCCCGTTACCCGGTGTGGCGATGATGGTCGTGCTGATATCGCGGGGCGGGTACTGCACCATCACTGTGCGCTACGACCGGGCCGCCGTGCGCCATGAGGAATTCTTTGCCCGCTGCCTGCTGGAGGGCTTCGACGAAATCCTCGCGATGGGCGGCGAGCCTACGCCGCACGCGGTGCCCGCATCGTTTGGTGGGCAGCCGCCTGATTCGTCGGCCCGATCGGTGTCAGGCTCATGAGCACTGCCGAGGAGCGCTCGTCGCAGAAACGGTCCGGTGATCTTCGGCTGCCCGGATCGGTTGCCGAGATCGAGGCCAGCCCGCCCGGGCCCAAGATCGGTGCGTTCTTCGATTTGGACGGAACCCTGGTAGCGGGGTTCACCGGGGTGATCCTCACCCAGGAGCGCTTCCGGCGCCGCGAGATCGGTGTCGGGGAGCTGATCGGCATGGTTCAAGCGGGGCTGAATCACCAACTCGGCCGCATCGAGTTCGAAGAACTCATCCTCAAGGCGTCCGCGGCGTTGCGGGGTCGACTGCTGAGCGATATGGACGAAATCGGTGAGCGGTTATTCGTCCAAAAAATCGAGAGCCGGATCTATCCGGAGATGCGGGAACTGGTGCGGGCCCACCTTGCCCGCGAGCACACCGTGGTGCTCAGCTCGTCGGCGTTGACCATTCAAGTCGAGCCCGTTGCTCGTTTTCTCGGCATCCCGAACACTCTGACCAACAAATTCGAGACCAACGAGGACGGGATTCTCACCGGTGGGGTGGTCAAACCGATCCTGTGGGGGCCGGGCAAGGCGACGGCGGTGCAGCAGTTCGCCGCCGAACACGATATCGACTTGAAGGACAGCTATTTCTACGCCGACGGCGACGAGGACGTGGCGTTGATGTACCTGGTCGGTAACCCGCGGCCGACCAACCCGGAAGGCAAGATGGCCGCCGTCGCCCGGCGCCGCGGCTGGCCGATTCTGCGCTTCACCAGTCGCGGCGGTGTGGGTATCGGCACGCAGTTGCGGACACTTGCCGGACTCGGTTCGATGTTCCCAGTTGCCGCCGGCGCGCTGGGGATTGGCTTGCTGACCCGCAGCCGGCGCCGCGGGGTGAACTTCTTCACCTCCACGTGGTCACAGCTGCTGCTGGCCACCAGCGGTGTGCATCTCAATATCGTTGGCGCCGAGAACTTGACCGCGAGGCGTCCGGCGGTGTTCATCTTCAACCACCGCAACCAGGCCGACCCGATCATCACCGCCGCGCTGGTGCGCGACAACTGGGTCGGCGTGGGCAAAAAGGAGTTGCGGAGCGACCCGTTCATGGGCACTCTCGGCAAGTTGCTCGACGCCGTGTTCATCGACCGCGATGATGCGACCGCCGCGGTGGAGACCCTGCACGAAGTCGAAGAGCGTGCGAAGAAGGGACTTTCGATCATGATCGCCCCGGAAGGCACCCGGGTCGACACCACCACGGTCGGGCCGTTCAAGAAGGGGCCGTTCCGAATCGCGATGGCCGCCGGCATCCCGATCGTGCCGATCGTGATCCGCAACGCGGAGATCATCGCTGCGCGCAACTCCAGCACGATGAACTCCGGCACGGTCGATGTCGCGGTGTTCCCACCGATCTCGGTCAGCGACTGGACCCTTGACGAGCTGGGAGACCGGATCGCCGAGGTGCGCCAACTGTATCTGGACACGTTGGCCGACTGGCCGGTCGACGAGCTGCCCAACACCGCGCTGTACACCCGGGGGAGGAAGGCGGCGCCGCGCAAGCGTGCCGCCGATACCAAGACGCGGGCCAAAGACACCGCCGCGAACAAGAACAAACCCGCCAAGGCGGCACGTCGGCCGAAGGGACGGCTGTGACGGCGGCGGCCGCCGACACCGGCACCTTCGCCACCAGCGACGACACCCTGGTCCTGGCATCCGTGTCGTCACCGGTGGAATCCGAGCTGTTGGCCGATTGGCTGGCAAAGCAGCGTGACCGGTACCCGGACGCCAAGATCGACGTGCTCCGGTTGCCGCCGCGCAACGCGCCGCCCGCCGCGCTCGCCCAGCTCGTCGAGCAACTCGAACTCGACGAGGACCGGTCGATCGTGCCGGTGCGGGTGTTTTGGCTGCCGCGTGCGGGCGCTTCGGCTTTGAGCAGGGTCGCGGCGTTGCTTCCCGGTAGGGATCCTTACCATCCCGGTGATCGTCAGCAGCGACGCGTCGTGCGGTCCGAACCTGCACGCGCCCGGGTGGTGGCGGGCGAATCCGCGAAGGTCTCCGAGCTGCGTCAACAGTGGCGGGACATCACGGTGGGCGAGAGCCCGCGGGATTTCGCGCACTTTGTCACCCGCCGGGCCCTGCTGGCGATGGAACGTGCCGTATACCGGATCCTCGGACCGCAGTACAAGTCTCCGCGGCTGGTGAAGCCGGAGATATTGGCGTCCGCGCGGTTTCGCGCCGGCCTGGACAAGATCCCAGGGGCCACGGTCGAGGCGGCCGGAACGATGCTCGACGAGCTCGCCACCGGGTGGAGCCGAGCGTCCGTCGACCTCGTCTCCGTCCTCGGCAGGTTGCTCAGCCGCGGGTTCGATCCGGAGATCGACTACGACGAGTATCAGGTGGCGGCGATGCGCGTCGCCCTGGAGGCTCATCCGGCCGTTCTGTTGTTCTCGCACCGGTCCTACATCGACGGGGCGGTCGTGCCGGTCGCCATGCAGGAGAACCGGTTACCGCCAGTGCATGTGTTCGCCGGGATCAACCTGGCATTCGGGGTGATGGGTCCGCTGATGCGCCGTTCCGGCGTTATCTTCATCCGGCGCAACATCGGCAATGACCCGCTATACAAGTACGTGCTCAAGGAGTACGTGGGCTACGTCGTGGAAAAGCGGTTCAACCTGAGCTGGTCGATCGAGGGCACCAGGTCGCGCACCGGAAAGATGTTGCCGCCCAAGCTTGGTTTGATGAGTTATGTCGCCGACGCCTATCTGGACGGTCGCAGCGACGACATCCTTCTGCAAGGAGTTTCGATCAGCTTCGACCAGTTGCACGAGACCGCCGAGTACGCCGCCTACGCGCGCGGCGCAGAAAAGAAGGCCGAGGGTTTCGGCTGGCTGTACAACTTCATCAAGGCGCAGGGCGAGCGCAACTACGGCAAGATCTACGTCCGCTTCCCCGAGGCGGTCTCCATGCGGCAGTATCTGGGTCCTCCGCACGGGCCGATAGCCACCGACGACGATACCAAACGTCTTGCACTGCAGAAGATGTCGTTCGAAGTCGCCTGGCGGATTCTGCGGTCGACACCGGTGAACGCCACCGGGCTGGTGTCTGCGCTGCTGCTGACCACTCACGGGGTGGCCTTGACGCTGGGCCAGTTGCACCACACCCTGCAGGATTCACTGGACTACCTCGAACGCAAGCAAACCCCGGTTTCCAACAGCGCGCTGCGGCTGCGCACCCCGGAGGGTGTGCGGGCCGCGGTGGACGCATTGTCCAACGGGCATCCGGTCACCCGAGTCGACGGCGGTCGGGAGCCGGTGTGGCGGATTGTCCCCGAGGACGAGCACACCGCCGCGTTCTACCGCAACTCGGTGATCCACGCCTTCCTGGAGACCTCGATCGTCGAACTCGCACTCGCCCATGCTGGCCACGCCGACGGCGACCGGGTGGAGGCGTTTTGGGCGCAGGCGATGCGGCTGCGAGATCTGCTGAAATTCGATTTCTACTTCGCTGATTCGGCGGCGTTTCGAGACCACGTCGCCGAAGAGCTGGCGTGGAACCAGGATTGGGAAGCTCATGTCGCCGCGGGCGGTGCCGAGATCGATGCGATTCTGTTCACCAAGCGGTCGTTGATGTCTGAGGCCATGCTGCGGGTGTTCTTCGAAGCGTACGAGATCGTCGCCGATGTATTGCGCGACGCGCCTGCGGATATCGGCGAGAAGGAACTGACCCAGTTGGCCCTCGGCGTTGGTCGGCAGTACGTGGCGCAGGGTCGAGTGCGCAGCAGCGAGCCGGTGTCCACGCTGTTGTTCGCGACCGCGCGTCAGGTCGTCGCCGACCAGCACTTGCTGGAGCCCGCGGCGGATCTGGGTGAGCACCGGATCGCGTTTCGCCGCGAACTACGGGCCATTCTTTCCGATTTCGACCACGTCGGGGCGATCGCGCGCAACCAGTTCAGCGCCCGGGAAGCCGAGGCGCGCCGACACGCGGCTCGTTAGCCAGGCACATGCGGCCATACGCTGGATCCATGTCAGGCGTGCGGCGATATGCGGCGGTGTGGCCACTGCTGATCGGGGTGGCCGCCCTGGCCGGCTGCACCGCCGCCGGGATCGCGGCGTTGTCGCTAGCCGATGCGCTGACCGCCACCGGGCTGCCCGATCCCGGCCCGGTGACCACGCTTGGCCTGCCGTTCGTGCGGGCATCGGCGGAGATCGCCGCGGTGGTGGCCGTCGGCTCGTTCCTGTTCGCCACGTTTCTGGTGCCGCCGCAGGACAACGGCGTGCTCGACGTCGACGGGTACCGCGCGCTGCGGCTGGGCACGGTGGCGTCTGGAGTGTGGGCCGTGGGCGCGGCGCTGCTGGTTCCGCTGACCATTTCCGATGTCTCCGGTCAGCCGTTGAGCGCACACCTCAACCCGGTGCGGCTGTGGTCGCTGGCCCGCCTGATCAACACCGCGGACGCGTGGCGATGGACCGCTTTGCTGGCCGCCGCGGTCACGGTGGCGAGTCTGGCGGTGCTGCGCTGGTCATCGACGCCGCTGCTGCTGGGCGGGTCGCTGCTGACGCTGGTCCCGCTCGGGCTGACCGGTCACTCGTCGGCCGGCGGGTCACATGACCTGGCCACCAACAGCCTGCTGATCCACCTCGGCGCGGCAAGCCTGTGGGCCGGTGGTCTGCTGGTCCTGCTGGTCCACGCCGTTTGCGGCGGCCGGCACGCCGAGCTGGCCGCGCGGCGGTTCTCGGCGCTGGCCTTGTGTTGTTTCGTTGCGATGGCGCTCAGCGGTGTCCTCAACGCCCTGGTGCGGGTGGTGCCGTCCGACCTGGCGACTACCGAATACGGACGCCTGGTGATCGCCAAGTTCGTCGCATTGTGCCTGCTCGGCTTCGTCGGCTGGCGGCAACGACGCACCGGAGTCGCTGCCCTGCAGGCCGATCCGACCGCCCGGGGAGCGCTGATCCGACTGGCGCTGATCGAGGCCGCGGTGTTCGGCGTGACGTTCGGCATCGCGGTCGGGCTGGGCCGCACCCCGCCGCCGCCACCCCCGATCCTTCGGCCTTCGATCCAGGAGGTGAAGATCGGCTACAACTTCGCCGGACCGCCCACCCCGGTTCGCGTGCTGTTCGACTGGCGCTTCGACCTGATCTTCGGCACCGCGGCGATCGTGTTCGCGGCCCTGTATGTGGCCGGTGTGCTGCGACTACGCCGCCGCGGCGACAGCTGGCCGGCGGGGCGGACGCTTTCTTGGCTGCTGGGCTGCGCCGCGCTGCTGTTCACGACGTCGTCCGGCGTGGGTCGGTACATGCCGGCGATGTTCAGCATGCACATGGCCGCCCACATGCTGTTGTCGATGCTGGTCCCCGTTCTGCTGGTGCTGGGCGCGCCGGTCAGCCTGGCGCTGCGGGCGTTGCCCACCGCCGGCCGCGGCGACCCGCCCGGCATGCGGGAATGGCTGCTGGGGGCGCTGCACAGCCGGCTGTCGCGGCTTTTCACCAACCCAATTGTCGCGACCGCGCTGTTCGTCGGTGGCTTCTACGGGCTGTACCTCAGCGCAATTTTCGACGCCGCGGTCGGCAGCCATCTCGGCCATGTCGCGATGAACGTGCACTTTCTGCTCAGCGGCTACCTGTTCTATTGGGTGGTGATCGGTGTCGATCCCACGCCGCGGCCGATCCCGCCGCTGGCCAAGGTGGCCGTGGTGTTCGCGTCGTTGCCGCTGCACGCCTTTTTCGGGGTGGTGCTGATGGGCACCAAAACCGTGCTCGGCGCCGACTTCTACCGCTCGCTCGGGCTGAGCTGGCACACCGACCTGATCGGTGACCAGCGATTGGGCGGGGGAATCGCGTGGGCAGCCGGCGAGGTGCCCCTGGTGATCGTGATGCTCGCGCTGCTGGTGCAGTGGGCGCGCAGCGACAACCGCACCGCCCGGCGGCTGGACCGCGCCGCCGAACGCGACGACGACGCCGAGCTGGCCGCCTACAACGCGATGCTGGCCGAGGTGGCCCGCCGCGACGCTCTCGGCAGGCACTGACGCCGTTACTCGCGTAGTCCGGACTCGGCGATCGCGTCTGCTTCCTCTTCGGTCGCCACCGAAGGCCCGGAG
>NZ_JBOHHI010000119.1:0-45506 GCF_050700595.1 Mycobacterium sp. | reverse complement strand
CGCCATGCCACCACAGACCAAATCGAAAAATTCTCGCCTCACCGACCTGGGAATCCAGTCACCCCTTGCCACAGCAACCTCCACAAATCATCGGCACGTTGCAACGACCATATGAACACGCCCCGCGTGTCGGTGTACAAACACGCACGCTCGCTTTAGCTTTTGCGCAGGACCGCCAGGAGCCGCCGTGCGGCGGCGACGCGGCGGGCGGCCGGCCCGGTCACCGCGTCCAGCGCACATTCGGGATCCGCGGGCGGACCCATGTGCCCGCAGCCGCGCGGGCAGTCATCGATCGTCTCGGCCAGGTCGGAGAACGCCATCACCACGTCGTCGGGCTCGATATGAGCCAGCCCGAACGAGCGGATCCCCGGCGTATCGATCACCCAGCCGCTGTGATTGAGCGGCAACGCCACCGATTGCGATGAGGTGTGCCGGCCCCTGCCGATGTCGGTAACCTCGCCGACGGCCCGATCTGCTTCCGGCACAAGACGATTCACCAAAGTCGACTTGCCGACCCCGGAATGGCCCAGCAGCACTGTCACTTTCCCGGTCAGCAGGGGAGCGACGGCGTCGAGCGGATCGTCGCGACCGGCGGTGACCACGGTGAGGTCGAGGTCGGCAAACTGCTCGGCGAACGGCTCGGCCGCTGCCAGGTCGGTCTTCGTCAGGCACAGAATCGGGGTCAGTCCGCCGGCATAGGCGGCGATCAGGGTCCGGTCGACCAGGCCGGTGCGCGGCGGCGGATCGGCCAACGCGACCACGATCAGTAGCTGATCGGCGTTCGCGACGACCACCCGCTCGGTTGGATCGGTGTCATCGGCGGTGCGCCGCAACACCGTTCGGCGCAGCTTGCGCCGCACGATGCGGGCCAGGGTGTCTGGCCGGCCGGACAGGTCGCCGACCACGTCGACGCCGTCGCCGACCACGATCGGGGTACGGCCCAGTTCGCGGGCCCGCATGGCGGTCAGCCGACGATCGGGGTCGCCGTCGAGCACACAGCCCCAGCGGCCGCGGTCGACGCTCACCACCATGGCCGCCTGGGCGTCGGCGTGCTCGGGGCGGGTCTTCGTCCGGGGCCGCGAACCCCGTCCCGAGCGGACGTGGGCGTCGGACTCGTCGTAGTCGCCCGGCCTCAACCGCTGGACCCCTGGAGCATGTTCGCCCACAGCCGGGGAAACTCTGGCAGCGTTTTGGCGGTGGTGGCGATGTCGTCCACCTCGACCCCGGCCACCCGCAGGCCGACGATCGCGCCGGCCATCGCCATCCGGTGATCGGCATACGACCGCCAGGTCCCGGGCCGCAGCGGTGTCGCGGTGATCACCAATCCGTCCGGCGTTTCGCGACAGTCGCCGCCCAACCGGTTGATCTCGGTGCTCAGCGCGGCGAGCCGGTCGGTTTCGTGGCCGCGTAGATGGGCGATGCCGCTGAGCCTGGACACCGAGCCGGGAGCGGCCAGCGCCGCCAACACCGCTACCGCCGGTGTGAGCTCCCCGACGTCGCGCAGGTCGACGTCGAATCCGCGGTATGTGGTCGGTCCACGTACTTCGAGGCACGAATCCTCTTGAGTGACAGTAGAATCCAGTTGCCGCACGATGCTCAGAATGATGTCGGCGGGCTGGATGCCGGCCGCCGGCCAGTCGGTGACGCGCACCGTGCCACCGCTCACGACGGCCGCCGCCAGGAACGGGACGGCGCTGGATAGATCCGGTTCTATGGTCCAGTCCCGGGCTGCGACCGTGCCGGGCTGCACCACCCAGCGGCCGGGCGCGGAGTCGTCGACATCGACGCCGGCCTGGCGCAGCATCGCCACCGTCATCGCGATGTGCGGTGCCGACGGCAGTGCCGCACCGGTGTGCTGCACGGTCAGCCCTGCGCTGAACGACGCACCGGACAGCAACAGCCCGGAGACGAACTGCGACGACGCGGAAGCATCGAAGGCCACGGTGCCGCCGTGGACCGAACCGGTGCCGTGCACCCGGAACGGCAGGCCGTCGCCGTCGACGTCGACGCCCAGACCGCGCAGCGCGACCAGCAACGGCGCGATCGGCCGGGCGCGGGCCTGCTCGTCGCCGTCGAAGGTGACCGTCGCGGTGCCCAGCGCGGCCAGCGGTGGAACGAATCGCAGCACGGTGCCGGCCAGCCCGCAATCCACCCGGGCATTCGGGCCGGGGGCGATTTGCCCGCGCACGCTCAGCCGCGATGCCGATCCCTCCACCCGCAGACCCAGCGCGCCCAGCGCACCGATCATCAGGTCGGTATCGCGGCTGCGCAGCGCGCCGCTGATCGTCGAGACGCCGCCTGCGGCCGCCAGTGCCGAGAGCACCAACGCCCGGCTGGTTTGGGATTTCGAGCCCGGCACGGTCACCGTCGCCTTGACGGGTGATAGTGCGGTCGGTGCTGGCCAGGTGCTCACTGCTTCATACTGCCTTGTCGGCCGGTGCGTTGTTTCAACGGATCCCCGCGTGACGGGCACCATGGACAGTATGTGTGGACGATTCGCAGTCACGATCGATCCGGCCGCGCTGGCCGAGAAGATCCAGGCGATCAACGAGGCGCGCGCGACGGAGACGGCCATGCCGAACTACAACGTTGCGCCCACCGCCACGATCGCGACCGTGGTCTGCCGGCACGACGAGCCGGACGACGAACCCACCCGGCGGGTGCGGCTGATGCGCTGGGGGTTGGTGCCGCCGTGGGCCAAGGCCGGATCCGACGGCACGCCGGAGTCCAAGGGTTCACAGTTGATCAACGCCCGCGCCGACAAGATCACCACCTCGCCGGCGTTCCGGTCCAGCGCCAAATCCAAGCGTTGTCTGGTTCCGATGGACGGCTTCTACGAGTGGCGGGCCAACCCGGGGTCGGGTAAGAAGGCCCGCAAAACGCCGTTCTACATGTACCGCGAAGACGGCGAGCCGCTGTTCATGGCGGGCCTGTGGTCGGTATGGAAGCCTGCCAAGGACGCCTCCCCGCTGCTGAGTTGCACAATCGTCACCACCGATGCGGTCGGCGAGCTCGCCGAGATCCACGACCGGATGCCGCTGGCGGTGGCCGAAAGTGATTGGGACCGCTGGCTGGATCCCGACCTCCCGCCGGACCCGGAGTTGCTGGCCGGACCGCCAGACGTGCGCGGTCTCGGGATGCGGGAGATATCGATATTGGTCAATAACGTGCGCAACAACGGGCCCGAGCTCATCGAGCCGGCCGAGCAGCACCCCGAGCAGGCGACGTTGCTCTAGAGGATGCCGACGTCAAATCGAGTCGGCTACCCACTGGCCCGGCGACCACGATACCGAGGATTCCTCGACTCCAGTAGAGTATTCCTCGTGCACGCGATCGATCGTCCGGACGCGCGAGGGCGGCTGCTGGAGGTGGCGCGGCGCCGGTTCGCGGCCGACGGCGCGCTGGCCGCCACGCTCGACGATGTCCGGCGCGAGGCCAAGGTCAGCGTCGGGGCCCTGTATCACCACTTTCCGGACAAGTCGGCCCTGGCCGCAGCCGTCTACGCCGAGGTGATGGGCGAGTACCAGGCCGGATTCATCGCGATGCTGCGCGAGCACGCCACCGCCGAAGGCGGGATCCGCGGTGGGGTCGCGCATCACCTGCGCTGGGTGGCGAAGAACCGGACCGAGGCGGCACTGCTGCTGGGCGATCGGCTGGACAGTGCGGCCTTGCGTGAATCCAACCGCGAGTTCTTCGCTGCGATCCGGGACTGGTGGCGCCCGCAGCAAGGCTATGGGGCGTTGCGGCCGATGCAGCCCGGGATCACCGCGGCGCTGTGGTTCGGCCCCGCGCAGGAGTATAGCCGGTACTGGATCGCCTCCGGGGAGCAGAGAATGCCGCGCGGAATCATCAAGACATTCGCCGACGCGTCGTGGATGGCGTTGCACGCCAAAATAACTGAGGAGGAAAGCCATTGACCGCCACCGAATCCATCTACCGCAACCTGATCGCCGCGGGTGACGATCCGCAGGCTCCGCGACGGGTCCGCGTCGACCACCGCGGTGACCGTGCGGTGGTGACCCTCGACGAGCCCGACCGGCTCAATGTGCTCTCCGCCCCGCTGGTACGGCAATTACGCCACGCGCTGGAGGATCTCGCAGCCGACACCGAGGTGCGCGCAATAGTGTTGACCGGCGCCGACCCCGGCTTCAGCGCCGGCGGCGACCTGAAGATGATGCGCACGGCGACCGAGCAGCTGACCCAACCCGAAGGAGTGGCCGACGTGTGGCGCTGGATCCGCCGCGAATTCGGTGGTATCGCAAGGCTTATCGCCGGTTCGGACACCATTTTTCTGGCCGCGCTCAACGGCGCTGCCGCCGGCGTTGGCTTGGCCTGGGCGCTGAGTTGCGATCTGACCATCGCCAGCGAACGAGCGGTGATCGTGCCGGCATTCGGCCGGCTCGGGCTGATCCCCGAGGTCGGTACCAGCTGGGCGCTGACCCGCCGGCTGGGCTACCAGGGGGCGCTGGCGTACTACTTGCGTGGCGAGCACATCGACGCCCCGGCCGCCCAGCGGCTTGGGCTGGTGCAGCAGGTCGTCGCTCATGATCAACTGCTGACCGTCGCCGACGAGTGGTGCTCACGGGTGGCCGCGATGCCGGCCCACGCGGTGGCGATGACCAAGCCGCTGCTGCGCGCGGCCGCCGACGCCGGCTGGAACGACGCGCTGACGTTGGAGGAATTCGCCGAACCCATCTGCTTTACCACCGCCGCGTTTGCCGACAGCGTGCACGCACTGCTGGGTCAGGCCTGAATTGGCGCGGTCACCGCGGCGGTGAGCCGGATCAGGTCCGCCGGCGCCACCGCGACGTCCCAGCCGCGTCGGCCCGCGCTGCAGTACACCCGATCCCAGCCCAAAGCGTCGGCGTCGACGACGGTCGGCAGCGACCTGCGCTGCCCGAACGGCGAGACCGCACCAACCACATAACCGGTCGTCCGCTGCGCATCGGCCCGGTCGGCCATCGTCGTGCGCGACAGCCCCAACGCCGCGGCGGCAGCCTTCAGCGACAGCCGCGCCGGCACTGGCAGTACCGCGACGGCCAACGCGTCGGGCCCGGCGAGCACCAGTGTCTTGTAGATCTGCTCGGGCGCGATGCCGTAGGCCTCGGTCAAGACCCGGACGGCCTCGTCACCGAACGAGCGTTCGGCCGGGTCGTGGCCGAACTTCACCACCTCGTGCGGCACGCCGGCAGCCAATAGCGCGGCAAGTGCCCGCGTCGCCGGCACGCTACGGCTGCACGTACCCCGGCGGGTTGGCGGACTCCACCCAGAGGTCGACCCCGAGCTCGCCGCCCGGCGTGCAGTCGTACGCCGACAGGTCGGTCACCCCGGATTCCACCAAGACGTCCTCGCACAGCACCGAGTTGCCGGTGTATTCGGTAGCCGGCTTGTTGAGGATGACATAGGCCGCGTCGGCGTAGACCTCGGGTTTGCGGGCGCGCGCCATCGCCGCCTCGCCACCGAGCAGGTTCTGCACGGCGGCCGTGGCGACCAGGGTGCGCGGCCACAACGTGTTGGAGGCAATCCGGTCGTCGCGCAGCTCCTCGGCGATGCCCAGCGCGCACAGCGTCATGCCGAACTTGGCCATCATGTACGCCGTCGGCTTGAGCCATTTCTTTTCCAGCGAGACCGGTGGTGACAGCGTCAAGATATGCGGGTTCTCCCGGCCTTTCATGTGCGGGATGCAGGCTTGCGACACGGCGTAGGTACCGCGCACCTGGATGCCGTTCATCAGGTCGAAACGCTTCATCGGCACCTCGGTGATGGACCCGAGGTTGATCGCCGACGCGTTGTTCACGCAGATATCGATGCCGCCGAACCGTTCGACGGTCTTGGCCACCGCGTCGTTGACGGAATCCGGGTCGCGGACATCGCCGACAATCGGCAGCGCCTTCCCGCCGGCCTCCTCGAGTTCCTTGGCTGCGGTGTACACGGTCCCCGGCAGCTTGGGGTGCGGTTCGGCGGTCTTGGCGATCAACGCGACGTTCGCCCCGTCGCGTGCGGCCCGCGTGGCGATCGCGAGCCCGATTCCGCGGCTGGCCCCCGAGATGAACATGGTCTTGCCGTTCAAAGACATGGCGTCACACTAACCCGGCCCGGCCCGGGCGGGATCAGCGGCCTGAATCGGATTCTGGCCGGCCAACCGGTCACCGGAAATAGCCGCACGGTCGAAGCTGTTGATTGAGGCGATCCTGCGGTCCGCCGCGCCACATGGCGTGGACGCCGAAGTAACCCACGCAAGACACTGTCGGTCGTAGCCTTTAGATTGGGGAAGAAGGGGAGTCTGGTGTTGGCTCAGTGCCTGCAACGTCCGGTGTTGCCGGGCCTGTTTGGTAACACCGCGGCGGAAGGGACTGAGTTAACCAACATGGCCGACAGTGATGCTGCGACCGGGCACGACGCGCCCGAGCCCGCCCGGACGGAGGAGACAGACGAGCAGCTGACCGCGCGCTTCGAGCGGGACGCGATTCCGCTGCTCGATCAGCTCTACGGGGGCGCGCTGCGCATGACTCGCAATCCGGCCGACGCCGAGGATCTGCTCCAAGAGACGATGGTGAAGGCCTATGCGGGATTTCGGTCGTTCAAGCCGGGCACCAATCTCAAGGCGTGGCTGTACCGCATTTTGACCAACACCTACATCAACAGCTACCGCAAGAAGCAGCGGCAGCCGGCGCAGTACCCGACCGACGAAATCACCGATTGGCAGTTGGCGGCGACGGCCGAGCACTCCTCGACCGGCCTGCGCTCGGCGGAGGTCGAGGCGCTCGAGGCGATGCCGGACACCGAAATCAAACACGCGCTGCAGGAGCTGCCCGAAGATTTTCGGATGGCGGTGTACTACGCAGACGTCGAAGGTTTCCCGTACAAGGAGATCGCGGAGATCATGGATACCCCGATCGGGACGGTGATGTCGCGGCTGCACCGCGGCCGGCGCCAACTGCGTGGCCTTTTGGCCGACGTGGCAAAGGAGCGGGGTTTTCTCCGCGGTAACCAGGCAGCCGAGGAGGTGTCGTCGTGACCGAATTCTCTTGCGGATCGGGCTCTGGCGGCGCCGATGACGCCCGCACCAAGGCCGAGTGTGCGGAGGTGATAGCCGAGGTATGGACACTGCTTGACGGCGAATGCACCGCTGAGACGCGGCAGAAGCTGCGCCGGCACCTCGAGGAATGTCCGGGATGTCTGCGGCACTATGGACTCGAGGAGCGAATCAAGGCGTTGATCGCCACCAAATGCAAAGGGGACAAGGCCCCGGAGAGCCTACGGGAGCGATTGCGGCTGGAGATCAGCCGGACCACCATCATCCGTACTCGGATGTCTGGACCGTTCTGATTGCCCGCACGCCGGCGGTACCCCCTGCCCCGCCGGCGGCGAACCCCCACGGGCCGTCTAAGAGTTCGGACGCTTGCCGTGGTTGGCTTTACTGTGCTTGCGGTCGCGCTTTTTGCGGCCACGTTTGGCCATGAGTGATCCTCCTAGCAGCTTTACCGGCTGGTCAGTCTCTCATGCGGTCGGTGTCCTGCGGTAACCGGCTATGCCACCGTGTCGCTACCCGCCGGTGAGAGCGGAGCGGTTAGTCCCGACGACGGTGTGCTGGGGTCGCCGGGCAACGCCGGGGT
The DNA here is from genome assembly GCF_050700595.1 of Mycobacterium sp. GTDB lineage: Bacteria > Actinomycetota > Actinomycetes > Mycobacteriales > Mycobacteriaceae > Mycobacterium. The sequence goes on along the minus strand of NZ_JBOHHI010000119.1, from coordinate 37,890 downwards.
TTGTCCGGGTGTTGGCAGGCCCGGTGTTTGCCCCGGCATCACCGGGGTTTGTCCCGGTGTTGGCAGGCCCGGCGTTTGTCCCGGCACTGTCACCTGCCCCGGTGTTGGCAGGCCCGGCGTTTGTCCCGGCAGTGTCACCTGCCCCGGTGTTTGTCCGGGCAGGGTCGGCGTTTGTCCCGGCGTCACAAGGCCCGGTGTTTGTCCCGGCAGGACAGAGATCTGTCCCGGCGTCACCAGGCCCGGTGTTTGTCCCGGCACCGTCGTCTGCCCTGGGGTTACCAGGCCAGGCGTTTGTCCGGGCAGCATGGGGGTTTGGCCGAGGGCTCCGACGCTGGGGTACCCCGAAGCGGGCGTCAACCCGCCCGGGTAGCCCGAAGCCGGCGTCAACCCGCCCGGGTAGCCCGAAGCCGGCGTCAACCCGCCGGTGTAGCCCGAAGCCGGCGTCAACCCGCCGGTGTAGCCCGAAGCCGGCGTCATCCCGCCGGTAGCGGCAGAAGCTGGCATCAGCAGAGAGCCGGTGCCCGGGAACACGCTCTCCAGCAGCGTGCCGAGTTGGCCGAAGAGCCCATTGGCGAGATTGACCATCGTGCTCGGGTCCATCCCCGCTGGGGCGGGAACGGGCACCGGATCGTCAACAAGAACAGGTTGCTGGGGAGCCGCCCCGGCGACCCCACTGCCAAACCCGATCGCGGCAATTGCGGCCAGTGCCAGCCCCACGCCGACGGTTGCCCGGGCCAGCGGCCCGCGACTCTTTTGGATTGCAAACATGTACGTGGACAACGGAATTACTCCTTTACTCGACGTACGGCCTGATTACCCACCAGGCACTTGTGTCACTTTGGCTACCTTGCTGCTCAATAGTCACAGCCGGAACACGACACGATCACGAAACGAACTCTATGGATTTGCTTACTATCTTCGAATTTGCTTAATCGGCGGAACCGGTCGCCGCAGCACCCCTCTCGACGCCCAGATGACAGCCGGTTGTGGTTCGATTAGGCCACAGAATTGGATAAACACCGACTGGGTGACGAACGGGGTGATGATGGCCGAGGACGTCCGCGCGGAGATCGTGGCCAGCGTGCTCGAAGTCGTGGTCAACGAGGGCGACCAGATCGGCGAGGGGGACACCCTGGTGTTGCTCGAGTCGATGAAGATGGAGATTCCGGTTCTGGCCGAGGTCGCCGGCACGGTCAGCAAGGTGAGCGTATCGGTGGGAGACGTCATCCAGGCCGGCGATCTGATCGCGGTGATCAGCTAGCCATCAACCCCAACGAACCCAGCGTCGGGAGTGGCCGATGTCGACTCTCGGTGACCTGCTCGCCGAACACACCGTTTTGCCCGGCAACGCCGTCGACCACCTGCACGCGGTGGTCGGAGAGTGGCAGCTGCTTGCCGACCTGTCGTTCGCCGATTACCTGATGTGGGTGCGCCGTGACGACGGCGCGCTGGTGTGCGTGGCCCAATGCCGGCCGAATACCGCACCGACGGTCCTGCTGAGAGATGCGGTGGACACCGTCCTTGCCGCCGATAAGGTGCCGCTGATCGCCGCCCCGTTCGAATCTGGCGCCATCGGTCGGGAAAGCATTGCGGGCCAACAGTATTCGTGGCAACAGACAGGCCTGAACGTCGAAGCGGTGCCGGTGCGGTACGGCGAGCGGGTGGTCGCGGTGCTGACCCATCAGACCGCAGTCGCCGCTACCCGCAAGTCCAGCCCGCTGGAGACCGCGTACCTGGACTGCGCAGCGAACCTGGTCCACATGCTTTCCGAAGGCACCTTCCCCAACGTGGGCGACGTGGCGATGTCGCGCTCCAGCCCTCGCGCCGGCGACGGGTTCATCCGTCTCGACGTCAACGGGGTCGTCTCCTATGCCAGCCCGAACGCGCTGTCCGCCTACCACCGGATGGGGTTGACCTCAGAATTGGCTGGCCGCAACCTCGTCGAGGTCACCCGCCCGCTGATCTCCGACCCGTTCGAGGCGCAAGAACTGGCCGCTCACGTGGGCGACTCGCTGGCCGGTGGGGCAAGCATGCGAATGGAGGTCGACGCCGACGGCGCAGCGGTGCTGCTGCGGACGCTGCCGCTGGTGGTGCACGCCTCCGCGGCCGGCGCCGCGGTGCTGATCCGAGATGTGACCGAAGTGAAGCGCCGGGATCGCGCGCTGATGTCCAAGGACGCCACCATTCGGGAAATCCATCACCGCGTGAAGAACAACCTGCAGACCGTCGCAGCGTTGCTGCGCCTACAGGCTCGCCGGACGACCAACCCGGAGGGGCGGGAGGCGCTGCTCGAGTCGGTGCGCCGGGTGTCATCGATCGCGCTGGTCCATGACGCGCTGTCGATGTCGGTGGATGAACAGGTCAACCTCGATGAGGTGATCGACCGGATTCTGCCGATCATGAACGATGTGGCGAGCGTGGAGACCCCGATCCGGGTCAACCGGGTGGGCATGCTCGGCGTGCTGGACTCCGACCGTGCGACCGCGCTGATCATGGTGATCACCGAACTGGTGCAGAACGCCATCGAGCACGCATTCGAGCCGGCGGCCGACGGTCTTCCCGCTCACCGGGGCGGGTCGGTGACGATTCGCGCCGAGCGGTCGGCGCGCTGGCTCGACGTGCTGGTTCACGATAACGGCCGCGGCTTGCCCGAGGGGTTCAGCGTCGAGAAGTCCGACCGGCTCGGCCTGCAGATCGTGCGGACGCTGGTGACCGCGGAGTTGGACGGCTCGCTGCACATGCACGACGCCGTCACCGGCGGCACCGACGTGGTGTTACGCGTCCCGATCGGTCGTCGCACCCGGGCCGCGCAGTGATGCACGCAAAACCGTGACCCCGACACTTTGTCGGGGCCACGACGTTAGGCCTGGGTCAGACTCCGGTGCGGGCCTTCGTCCGGGCGTTCCGACGCTTCAGCGCGCGTCGTTCGTCTTCACTCATTCCGCCCCACACGCCGGAATCCTGGCCGCTGTTCAACGCCCAGGACAGACAGTCGGTGGTCACCGGGCAGCGGTTACAGACCAGTTTCGCGTCGGCGATCTGGGCGAGTGCCGGGCCACTGTTTCCCACCGGGAAGAACAGCTCCGGGTCTTCGTCGCGACACACCGCCTTGTGGCGCCAGTCCATACTTTGTTACTCCTCACTATGTGCGCAGCAGGGCGCACGGCGTTTTTCTTCGGCTGTTAACGCGGGCACGAGAATTCTCTCCGCACCAGGGCACGCGATCATTCGATCGTTTCACAGGCTCAACAGATGTCAATAGCGCACGTTGGCACGTGGGCAATCTCACTATGACGTGCTGTTAGCCAAACCCTTAATGATTTGTACTAGTATGCTGGCCAATCCGCACCTTCGCCCAGCCCTTTTGGCTGGCGTTATCGCAGGTCAGAAGTAATTCTTGCGGGTGGGGCGACGACCTCGAGTGCGTCGGGAACCGCCCGGAAAGTCATCTGCTCGCGTTCGCCCAGGTAGTCACCGTCGAACTGGCTGGCAATCGGTGCGCCGGTGCAGGTGACTCGCAGGCAAGGCGCGTTGTCATCGCGCACGAGCTGCCTGGCTTTCAGTTTCGGTCGCTTTGACAGCATCTGCCGCAGCACTCGCAGCGTGGGAATGACCTTCATGCTGGTCACGCCGAAGACGCCCAGGCCCGACTCGAAGCTGCAACCCGGGTTGGTCCACACCGCTCGGTCGTTGGCGTAGGTCCACGGGCTTGAGTTGGACACGAAGACGAAATGCACCCCGGAGACCGGGTCGCGGCTGGGTAGGTGCAGCGTCAGCCTCGGATCGTGGCGGGTAGCGGCCAGCGCGGCCGGAATCGCCGTGCGGATATAGCGCGACGGGGTGACCTTGCGGCCCTTCGCGCGTTGGGCCTCGACCGCAGCGACCACTTCGGCGTCGACGCCCATCCCGGCGTTGAGCACCGCCCACCGCTCGCCACAGTCGATCAACCCGATGCGGCGCCATTCTTGCCGGTGGGCGTGCTGGTCGAGTAGGGCGATCAGCTGGTTGGTGGCGTCGACCGGATCCGGCGCGATGCCCAGCGAGCGGGCCAGCACGTTCGCCGAACCACCCGGCACGATCGCCAGCGCCGGGAGGTGCCCGGTGGGCAACGGACCCGGCGGTCCGAGCACGCCGTTGACCACGTTGCTCACGGTGCCGTCGCCGCCATGCACGACGACGAGGTCGATCCCGTCCTGCACGGCGGCCTGCGCGATTTCGCCGCCGTGACCCGGGTGGTCCGTGCGCTCGACGGTCAGCTGCAGACGGCTCTTGAGCGCGTGCGTCAGCAGATCGCGCCCCGCGGGACTGGTGGACGTCGCGTTCGGGTTGACGATCAGCACGGCGCGCATGACGCAAAAGCCTACGGGAGTGCGCGGCTGGCTCTATGGTGGCGACCCGTCCCCCTCGCCGCTCCGCGGCTGGGGGTGCCCCCAGCGCCCGGCTCCGCCGCGCTTGTGATCACCACTGGCCGCGCTTGTGATCACCACTACCCTTGCGCTGTGAGTGCCCGCCCGCCGACGACCGTGCGCGGCGCGGGCCTGATCGTCGCTGCACAGGGCGTGGCGGCTCTATTGGTGGCCGCCGTGCTGCTGGTGCGGGGCCTGGGCGGGGCCGACCAGCGGACCCTCGGTTTCGGCACCGCGGTGTGGTTCGCCCTGGTCGGCGGCGCCGTGTTGGCCGCAGGATGCGCGCTGTTCGTCGGCAAGCGCTGGGGCCGCGGGCTGGCGGTGTTCGCTGAGTTATTGCTGTTGCCGGTCGCGTGGTATCTCGCGGTCGGCTCACATCGGCCGCTGGCCGGGGTCCCGGTGGGGATCGTGGCGCTGAGCGTGCTGGCCTTGCTGTTCAGCCCGGCCGCGGTGCGTTGGGTGGCAGGCAAGTAATAAGCGCCGCTCCTCCTCATCGCTTCGCTCTGCATCGTCTTGCATCGTCGCCGGCGCGGATCAGCGTGGTCCGGCGAGCTCGCCCAGTTCGAGGCCGGATAGCTGATAGGCGGTCCAGTTCAGCACCGCCTGCGACGTCGGGTCACGGCTGAACCCCCAGCGCGGACAGAATGGTGACGAATTTCGTCGTGGTCTCGGCAACTTCGTCGTCGGGGTCGGACTCGGCGACGATACCGCCGCCGGAGTGGGCGAGCGCGTTGCGGCGGTCGGCGGATAGCTGCGCGCACCGGATAGAAACCACCCACTGGCCGTCGCCGCGCGCGTTGCACCAACCCACTGTGCCGGCATAGAAGCCGCGGTCGCCCTCCAGTCTGCGGATGAGCTGCGCGGCGGCTTCGGCCGGCGCGCCGCCGACGGCCGGGGTTGGGTGCAGTACCAACGCCAGGTCCAGTGCGGTGGTGGAATTCTCGCGCAACCGACCACTGATCGGCGTGCTCAGATGCCAGAGCGCCGCGGTGCGGCTCAGCTGCGGTGTGGACGCGATCGTCAGCTCACTGCACAACGGGCGCAAGGCGTCGCGCATCGCGTCGACAACCAACTGGTGCTCGTGACGGTTCTTGGCCGAGTCGGCGAGCGCGGCAGCGGCGGCGCCGTCGAGGTCAGGGTCGGCGACCCGTGGCGCCGACCCTGCGAACGGCTGACACGTCACCCGGTCGCCGTCGCGGGCGACCAGCAGTTCCGGGCTGGCGCCCACCAGGGCCATGCCCGCATAGCGGCTGCCGGCCGAACTCAGGTCGACGAGATAGCCGTAGGCACTCGGATCCGCTGCGATCAGCCGGCGCAGAATGACCCGCGCGTCCAACGGGGCGTCGCCGGCCAGCTGCAACGCGCGGGCCAGCACCACCTTGCGCAGCGTGCCGCCGGGTGCGGTCAGTTGATCGCGTGCCGCCCGGACTCGGGTGCGGTGCTCCTCGGGAGCCGGGAGCGCCGCGGCGACCCGCACCACCGGCAGCGGGCCGCTCGGCCAGTCGGGCAGCGCGTCGGTGAGACGAACGGCGCGCGGTGCCATCAACGCCGCAGCCTCGCTGATGTCAAATGGCAACGCGCCCACAACTATTGGTACTGCGCCCGAGCGTAACGCGGCTTGTGCGCCGGCCACGTCGCAGTACCGATTCGCAACGCCGTCGGCGATCAGAGACCCGGCTGGACCGCACAACACGAACGGTGGCTCAGGGTTCGATGCCGGCGTCACACCGACGCGACCGGACGCGAGTAGCCCAGCACAGCGAGTTGATGAATTCCGTGCTCGAAGCCGCAGACCGCGATTGAGGCGGCGACCATGCCGAATCGGCTCCCGTCGGCAAGCGGCAGCCCAAGCCAGCGGGTGATCAGCGCACGGGAGAAGTGGCCGTGGCCCACGAACAGCACATCGCGCCCGGCCATGTGGTCGAGCGCCAGCCTGACGGCGGCATCAGCCCGCTCGGTGACCTGCGCGACGGTTTCGCCGTCGGGACAGCCGTGCGTCCAGACCATCCAGCCAGGATGTGACTCTTGGATCTGCGCGGTGGTCAGGCCCTCGTAGGAGCCGTAATCCCATTCGGTGATCAATGGCGATTTCTCGTCGATGGCCAGCCCGGCGATTTCGGCGGTCGCCACCGCGCGTCGGCGCGGGCTGGTGACCACCATCGGATCCTCGAGGTGCAACTCATCGAGCGCTCGACCGGCGGCGGTGGCCTGGTCCCGGCCGGCGTCGGTGAGCTCGAGGTCCGTGCGGCTGGTGTGTTGGCCGGACTTCGACCATTCGGTCTCCCCGTGGCGCAGCAGCACCAACCGGTGGTTCTCGACGCCCATGCTGACCGATTCTGCCTGACGCGCAGCGCCATCGGCCCGCGGGCAGGCAGAGAAGGATGCCAGGATGTCACTGTGACCGCGGCGAAGATGAGGAGGAGCGGCGCTTGTGACTAACACCCGAGTGCTGGCGATAGCCAACCAGAAGGGCGGGGTGGCCAAGACGACGACGGTGGCCTCGCTGGGAGCCGCGATGGCCGATACCGGACGGCGAGTGCTTCTCGTCGATCTCGATCCGCAGGGCTGTCTGACCTTTTCGCTCGGGCAAGATCCCGACAAGCTGCCGGTTTCGGTGCATGAGGTGCTGCTCGGCGAGGTGGAGCCCAACGCCGCCCTGGTGACCACCGCGGAGGGCATGACGCTGCTGCCGGCCAACATCGATTTGGCGGGCGCGGAGGCGATGCTGCTGATGCGGGCCGGCCGCGAGTACGCGCTCAAACGCGCCCTGGACAAACTCGGCGACCAATTCGACGTGGTCCTCGTCGACTGCCCGCCGTCGCTGGGGGTGCTCACACTCAACGGGTTGACGGCCGCCGACGAGGTGATCGTGCCGCTGCAATGCGAGACGCTGGCGCACCGCGGCGTGGGCCAGTTCTTGCGCACGGTCGCCGATGTGCAGCAGATCACCAATCCGGGCCTGCGGTTACTGGGTGCGCTGCCAACGCTGTATGACCCGCGCACCACCCATACCCGCGATGTGCTGCTCGACGTCGCGGACCGCTACGACCTACCGGTGCTGGCGCCGCCCATCCCGCGGACGGTGCGTTTCGCCGAGGCCAGCGCGTCCGGGTCGTCCGTGATGGCCGCGCGCAAGAATAAGGGTGCCTCCGCCTACCGCGAGTTGGCGGACGCGCTGCTCAAGCACTGGAAGTCGGGCAAAGCACTGCCGAGCTTCACCGTCGAGATATAAGCGGGTCGCGCCGATCAACCCAGCGCGACGATGGTGCCGCCACGTTGCTCGAGCACCTGCGAACCAATCACCGCGGGGATCACCCGCGAGGCGCCCGGCGGACGGCTCACCGGCAGGTAGCGCTCGTTGGCGCCGGTGGCCGGGTCATAAACACCGATCCCGCCGGTGACCGGCACCAGTAGCCGGTCCGCCATCAGCGTCGCCGGTCCGAGTGGAACGGCCTGTTCTGCGGCGGCGATGGTGTAGCGGTAGGCCAGCGTTGCCGCGTCGAACACTATGACCGCGTCGCCGGTCCACCATGTGATCAGGTGGCCGGGCTTCGAGACCGCGCCTGACGGCGACGGCGGCCTGGGCAGCAGCATGCTCGCCACGGTGGCGCCGCCCGCGTCGAGGATGTCGACCCTGGGTTGCGGAGCCGGCAGGTACACCGCGGTGCTGGTCTCCGACACCGCCAGTACTCGGGCGTCGGATCCTGTGCCGACGCCGGGCTCGGGCACATAGCGCTGTTCGGGTTCGTCTTCTTCCTTGCTCGGGCGCAGCAATGTCAGCCGCAGATCGGCCTGCTTCGGGCACGCCTCCAACACCGACACCGCCGACGAACTGGCCGCCGCCGACGTCAGCGTGCACCCGCTGTGCAATCCCCGCGAGGACGGTTTCACCCGGGCGTCGATCTCGCCGTAGGACAGCATCCGCACCATGTCCGAGCGCCACAGCTCCACTCGGGTGTCGCCCGCCGACAACACCGTCATCCCATCCGTGGAGACGTCGACGTGCCGGTCCGCGTAGCTGCTGCGGGCGGGACCGCGTCGGCCGGTAGCTGCGTCGAGGGCGCTGACCTGGCCACAGCCTCGGTCATCGCGGTAGACCGCGACGGCGTAGCGGTAGACCCACGACACCGCGCACAGATCACTACCGCGGGCGTAGCTCCAGCGCACCTGACCGGTCACCGGATCGCGCCCGTCGACCGTTTGCCGGTTGCCGGTGACCACCGTCTCGCCGACCGCCACCGGCGCCGTGGTCGCCGGGCTCTCGGCGGTCCAAAGCTGTTTGAGAATGGTGGGCACCTCGCGCGCCGCGACCGGATTGGGCGCGGGTACCGCCGCTGGCCTGCTGCTGGCGGCCCGGGCGTCGCTGGTCAACCAGATCAGTGCCGCGACCACGGCGACCACCAGCACGATTGCGGCGGCGGCGACCAGATCGGCAGTGGTGCGGCGTTCGGGTTTGACCATTGGGCGGCGCCGGCGCCGGCTCAGTTGCTGTTGGCGGCCGCACCCGCAGCTTTGCGGGGACGGCGACGACGGCGGCGCCCGCTGTGCGTTCCGTCGCCGGATGATGCTCCGGAGGAGGTGTCCGCCGCGGCCTCGCCGTTGCCGGCAGCGCTGGCTGCCGGGTGCGCGGTTGCCGGCTTGCCGCCGCGGGTGCGGCGCCGCGGCCGGGTGCTCTTCTGCGGCTGCTGGCCATTACGTGCACTGTTGTCGGCACGTTTGGCCGCCGATCTGCGTGGTGCGCCGACGGTGCCGCGGGCCTCGGTCGGTATGCCCAGTTCGGTGTAAAGGTGCGGCGAACTGGAGTAGGTCTCGGCCAGGTCGGGGCAGCCGAGATCGAGCGCCTTGTCGATCATTGCCCAGCGGGCCAGCTCGTCCCAGTCCACCAGCGTGACCGCGATTCCGGTCCGCCCGGCACGACCGGTGCGGCCGATGCGGTGCACGTAGGTCTTCTCGTCGTCGGGGCACTGGTAGTTGATGACGTGGGTGACATCGTCGATGTCGATACCGCGCGCGGCCACGTCAGTGGCGACCAGGACGTCGATATCACCGGTGCGGAAGGATTTGAGCGCCTTCTCGCGTGCGGGCTGCCCGAGGTCGCCGTGCACCGCGCCCACCTTGAAGCCGCGTAAGGCGAGCTCGTCGGCCACCTTCTGGGCGGTGCGCTTGGTGCGGGTGAAGATCATCGTGGCGCCGCGACTGCGGGCTTGCAGCACCCGGCTGAGCAACTCGACCTTGTCCAGCGCGTGGGCGCGGTAGACAAACTGCTCGGTGGCATCGTGCACCGCTGAGGAGTGCGGCGCCTCGGCGCGGATATGGGTGGGCTGGTTCATGAAGGTGCGGGCCAGCGTAATGATCGGGTCCGGCATGGTTGCCGAGAACAGCATGGCCTGCCGGTTGTCGGGGATCTGGCCCAAGATCCGCTCAATATCGGGTAAAAAGCCCAGGTCCAGCATCTCGTCGGCTTCGTCGAGCACCAGCGCGGTCAGCCCGCCCAACTGCAGATGGCCCTGCTGGGCCAGGTCGAGCAGTCGGCCGGGCGTGCCCACGACCACATCGGCACCGGCGCGCAGCGCCTCGATCTGCGGCTCGTAGGGCCGGCCGCCGTAGATGGACACCACCGACAGCCGCCGGCCGTCGTCGGCAGTCAGGTACTTGGCGGCGGTGGCCAGGTCGCCGGATACCTGCAGACACAGCTCGCGGGTGGGCACCACGACCAGCGCCCGCGGAATGCCGCTGAGCGGCGGCTCACCGGACGTGATGCGCTGCAATAGCGGCACGCCGAATGCGAAGGTCTTGCCCATGCCGGTGCGGGCCTGGCCGATCACGTCGTCGCCGGCGAGCCCGAGGGGCAGGGTAAGTTCCTGGATGGCAAAGGGATGTTCGATGCCTTCATCGGCCAATGCGCGCACTATTTCGTCGCGGACTCCGAGTTTGGCAAACGTCAACTGGGGTGCGTGAATTAGGGGGGTCATGCGTGGGCGAATATGCCTTTCAGTTTCGGTTTCGGGTCGTTTTCGGTCAGTTCGTCGCGGTCCACGCGCGCACGAGCTGAATACCGAATACGTTGCCGATTCGCGAGACCCTGCCTCGAACCAAGGCGGGTCAACTGCGTGCACGCACATTTCACAGGCAATGACGGTAAGGCTCTACAGCCATCACCATGGGCCATCATAGCCGGTCGGTGGTCACGACCGTGGATGCGGTGGAGCTGGCCGATCGCCAGCGCGGCGGAGCCGGGCGCTGGGGGCACCCCCAGCCGCGGAGCGGCGAGGGGGACGGGTCGCCGCCAACGAGCTTTCGGTGGTGATCGCCAGCGCGGCGGAGCCGGGCGCAGCGGGTCGCCGCCAACGAGCTTAAGGTGTTGTCATGACCTCACTTTCGGGCACCGAGCAGCTGGCCGACCCACCTGAGCCCCGGCTGACGGCGGATCACCCCGGCGTCGGCGAGTTGTTCGCATTACTGGCCTACGGTGAGGTCGCCGCCTTCTATCGGCTCACCGACGAGGCGCGGATGGCACCTGACCTGCGGGGGCGTATTTCGATGGCCCGGATGGCGGCCGCCGAAATGGGACACTTTGAGCTGCTGCGCGACGCGTTGGAAAGCCGCGGTGTCGACGTGGCGCAGGCGATGTCGAGGTACACCTCCGCGCTCGACGACTACCACCGGCTGACCACACCCAGCACCTGGCTAGAGGCCTTGGTCAAGACCTATGTCGGCGATGCTTTGGCTGCTGATTTCTACCTCGAGATCGCCGATGGATTGCCCGACGAGGTGGCCGACGTGGTGCGCGCGACGCTATCGGAGACCGGTCATTCGCAGTTCGTGGTCGCCGAGGTGCGGGCCGCGGTGACCAGCAGCGCAAAACAGCGCAGCCGACTGGCGTTGTGGTCGCGTCGGCTGCTCGGCGAGGCGATCACCCAGGCTCAGTACGTGCTGGCCGACCACGACGAGCTGGTCGACCTGGTGGTATACGGTACTGACGGGTTGACGCAACTGGCCGGATTCTTCGACCGGCTGCAGCACACTCACGACGAGCGGATGACCGAACTCGGCCTGGCCTAGCCGGTCGGTCAACGGGTGCAGGTTGCGATCATCGAGTTGTTGGCCGACACGACGAGCGGCTGACCCACGGCGTCGGTGATTGCGCAGTTGAGCCGGCCGGTCAGACTAGTCGCGGTAACGGATTTCAGCTGTACACCGGGGTCTAACACAACGGCTTTGGACCAGGGCAGCGACACATTCACGTCGGTGTGCGGCATGCCCTGCGCGTCCGTGTAGAGGACACTCACCAGGTCGAAGAGCTGCTTGGTCCCGGTCACCCGGTAGACGAAGGCGCGTGGGTTCACTGCGCTCGCCGGGGCCGGGGCGGCCTCCGGCGGCGGTGTCGCTTCGGGCGTCTCGGTAGGGGCGGCGGCCCGCGGCGGCGGCGTCAGGGTGGTGACCGTCTCGGGCGGCAGTGACGAGCGGGTCGGGGGCGTGGGCCGCGGTGTGGCGATCACGGTGCGGGTGGGCGGTGCCACCGTGGCCGACGTCGACGCGCTGTCTCCGCCGTTGACGATGACGACGCTTGCGATCACCGCCAGCACGAACACAATTCCGGCGATCACTGAGACCGGACGCCAGTGGTGATCGACCGGCCGGTAGAGCGCATGCGTATCGGACCCGTACAGTGCATCGCTGTCGGGATAGATGTCGTCGTCTGGATAGTCGTAAATGTCGCTATCCAAGTGATTAATTGTGCTCATGATGTTGGTGAGGCCGATGTTATCGGTGTGACTGGTGCTCGATTCGCGTGCGGTGCGGGCGTGTTGGTCACGATTTGGCGACGGTCGGTCGCGGGTTTGGCCGTGCGCGAATGGTTGGGGCGAACCGGGTTTCGCAACCCGTCAGGGCCGTCCACTAACCTGCTTGCAAGAGAACGCTCACCAGGAAACGGCAGGAAGGGGCGGGTGTGGAGGTCAAGATCGGTGTCACAGACAGCCCGCGCGAATTGGTCTTCACCAGCGCGCAGACGCCCAGCGAGGTCGAGGAATCAGTCACCGCGGCGCTGAGCAAGGGCTCCGACGTGCTGAGTCTGACTGACGAGAAGGGCCGTCGCTTCATGATCCAGGCCGCCAAGATCGCCTACGTCGAAATCGGTGTCGCCGACACACGCCGAGTCGGCTTCGGAATCGGGACGGGCTCGGCTACGAACGAGTAAGCGGCACGTGCGACAGCCCACCCCAGGCGAACTGCACCGTGCCATCCACGGCGTCTTCCTTGGAAATCGGGCGGTCGGTGTCAAGCCAGTACCTGGCGCAGTCGACGCTGACGCCCACCAGCCCTACTGCGATCATCCGGGCCCGGTGCGGGTCCAATCCGGAGTCGGCGCTGATCAGGTCGAACACCGCGTCGATGCACGCCTCGGTGGCCACCCGAACCTGCGCGGCGACCTGGGGCTCGGTCACGTTGTCGTTCTGGAAGATCAGCCGGTAGCCCTGGCCGTCGTGCTCGATGAAGTCGAAAAACGCCTGCACTGCGGAGCGTAACCGTTGGCGGTTGTCGGTGGTGGTGCGCAGCGCCTGGCGCACGCCCGACACCAGATTCTCGACGTGCCGATGCAGCACCGCCAGATAGAGCTCCAGCTTGCTGGAAAAATGTTGGTAGAGAACGGGTTTGCTTACCCCGGCCCGCTCAGCTATTTCGTCCATACCGGCTGCGTGGTAGCCGCGGTCGACAAAAATATCGCTGGCGGCGATGAGTAGCTGGCCGCGGCGCTCGTCACGGGGCAGCCGGTTGCCGCGTCGGGTGGCAACGGTGTCCCTCCGCCCACTGCTGTCGGTCGGCTTGACCCCCGCCCGCCCGGCCGCATTGGCGAGATCGCTCATCAACTCCTCAATCCGATTGGCTGGCCACCTTTTGTCTGCGATGCCCACGCGCTGCTCGTCGCACCGACATTACTACCCACGTTGCCCCAGTGACCGTCATTGACGCCGGCAACGCCGGTGGAGCGTCGTCTCCGGCACCAACTGGCGCGCCAAGAGTCCCAGCTAGCGGCGTCTGAAGCAGACAATATGCGATCCTGGGCGAGTGGCCTACGACCCGGAGCGACTCGGGGGTGGTCGGGTACCGGTCCTCCACGACGACTGGCGAGAACCGCTGCGCGCCCAGCGGGATCCACTCGCCCCGGGCTCCGGGCGTCTGCGGTCCACCCGGGACCGGCCGCGGCGCTGGCGCAAACAGACGTGGCTGGGCCGGTTCGTGTCCACCTACGGCTGGCGTGCCTACGCGCTGCCGGTCCTCGCGGCGGTCACCGGTGTGGTCGTGTATCAGACGGCGACCGGCGCTAGCGCACCGGCCCCCGCCTCGGACGAGCCGGCTCAGGGCCCGCCGTCGATAGGCGCGGTGGGCACGGCGATCATTGATGCGCCGCCGCACGGCCTGACCGAGTTCGACGCCAATCTGCCTACCGGAGTGTTGCCGGATGGCGGGCAGTTCACCGAAGCCGGCGATAAGACCTGGCGCATCCTTCCTGGTACGACGCCGCAGGTCGGTCAGGGGACCGCCAAGGTGTTCCGCTATACCGTCGAGGTGGAAAACGGGATCGACCCCACGGTGTTCGGCGGTGATGACGCGTTCGTGCGGATGGTTGACCAGACGGTGGCGAATCCGAAGGGCTGGACGCATAACCCGCAATTCGCGTTCGTCCGCGTCGACGCAACCGATCCGGGAAATCCCGACTTCCGGATCTCGCTGAGCTCCCCGATGACCGTGCGCGAGGGATGCGGCTACGAGTTTCCGCTGGAGACCTCCTGCTATAACCCGTCGTTCGGGCCAAACACTCAGCCGCGGGTATTCATCAACGAGGCGCGGTGGGTCCGGGGCGCCGTTCCCTTCGAGGGGGACGTCGGATCCTACCGGCAGTATGTGATCAACCACGAGGTCGGACATGCCATCGGCTATCTGCGCCATGAGCCGTGCGACAAGCAGGGTGGTCTGGCGCCGGTGATGATGCAGCAGACGTTTTCCACGTCTGACAACGACGCGGCGAAGTTCGACCCGGACTGGGTCAGGGCTGACGGTAAGACCTGCCGGTTCAACCCCTGGCCGTATCCGATCGCCTAAGACTGCGGGAAGTTTCCCCGGCTGTTTGCCGTTGATCTGGGCAACTACTGTGATTGGGGAGAGTCAACCTCCCCTAAGAAGCCAATCTGAGGAGATATTCGGTGTCGACGTCGTTGCCACCGCTGGTTGAGCCGGCCGCCGGGCTCACCCGGGACGAGGTTGCCCGCTACAGCCGCCATCTCATCATTCCCGACGTGGGGGTCGATGGGCAGAAACGGCTCAAAAACGCCCGAGTGCTGGTGATCGGCGCAGGCGGCCTCGGCGCGCCTGCATTGCTGTACCTGGCTGCGGCCGGGGTCGGCACGATCGGCATCGTGGACTTCGATGTCGTCGACGAGTCGAACCTGCAGCGCCAGATCATCCACGGCGTGTCCGATATCGGGCGGTCCAAGGCACAGTCGGCGCGCGATTCGATCGTCGAGGTCAACCCCCTGGTGCAGGTGCGGCTGCATGAGGAGAGGCTGGAACCCGGCAACGCCGTCGACCTGTTCGGCCAATACGACTTGATCCTCGACGGCACGGACAACTTCGCCACCCGCTACCTGGTCAACGATGCCGCGGTGCTGGCTCACAAGCCCTACGTCTGGGGTTCGATCTTCCGATTCGAGGGCCAGGTCTCGGTGTTCTGGGAGGATGCGCCAAACGGCCGCGGCCTCAACTACCGCGACCTCTACCCGGAGCCGCCGCCGGCCGGTATGGTGCCGTCCTGCGCCGAAGGCGGGGTGCTGGGCATTTTGTGCGCCTCGATCGCATCGGTGATGGGCACCGAGGCGATCAAACTGATCACCGGAATCGGCGAGTCGTTGCTGGGCCGGTTGATGATCTACGACGCGCTGGAGATGAGCTATCGCACCATCGCGATCCGCAAGGATCCGTCGACGCCGAAGATCACCGAGCTGATCGACTACGAGCTGTTCTGCGGTGTGGTGTCCGAAGAGGCTGCCGGCGCGGCGGCCGATTCCACGATCACCCCGCGGGAGTTGCGTGAGCTGCTGGACTCCGGTGAGAAGGTCGCCCTCATCGACGTGCGTGAGCCGGTTGAGTGGGACATCAATCACATCGATGGTGCGCAGTTGATTCCGCAGTCACTGATCAACTCCGGTGAGGGATTGGCCGAACTGCCGCAGGACCGGAAGCCGGTGCTGTACTGCAAAACCGGCGTCCGCTCGGCCGAGGTGCTGGCCGCAGTAAAGAAGGCCGGCTTCGCCGATGCGGTGCATTTGCAGGGGGGAATTGTGGCGTGGGCCAGACAAATGCAGCCCGACATGGTGATGTACTAACGCGTCTGCCCAGCTAACGGCGATTAGGCTGGTCGTGTGACTGTCGAGCCGCCGCCCGGGCATGTATTGACGGCGTTCGGTTTGAGCGGTGTGACGCCCGTGCCGTTGGAAGGCAGCTGGGAAGGCGGCTGGCGCTGCGGGGAAGTCGTGCTGTCGATGGTGGCCGATCATGCCCGCGCCGCTTGGTCCGCCCGGGTGCGCGAGACGCTTTTCATCGATGGGGTCCGGCTGGCCCGGCCGGTCCGCTCGACCGACGGTCGTTACGTCGTTTCCGGCTGGCGAGCAGACACTTTCGTTGCCGGCGCTCCAGAGCCCCGACATGACGAAGTCGTCTCGACGGCCGTGCGGTTGCATGAAGCCACCAGCAAACTAGAGCGGCCCCGCTTCCTTACTCAGGGCCCCGCAGCGCCGTGGGCCGATGTCGACGTTTTCATCGCCGCGGAGCGGGCCGCGTGGGAGGACCGGCCGCTGCAGTCGGTGCCGCCTGCGGTGCGGACCCCTCCGCCGCCGGCCGACGGGCAGCAGTCGATCGAGCTGATCAATCAACTTGCCGGTCTGCGGCGACGAACCAAGAGCCCCAACCAGCTGGTCCACGGTGACCTCTACGGCACGGTGCTTTTCGCGGGTACCGCGGCACCGGGAATCACTGACATCACCCCGTACTGGCGGCCGGCGTCTTGGGCCGCCGGCGTAGTCGTCGTCGACGCCTTGTCATGGGGCGAGGCCGACGAGGGGCTCATCGAGCGCTGGAGCGCACTGCCGGAGTGGCCACAAATGTTGTTGCGGGCGTTGATGTTCCGGCTGGCCGTCCATGCCATTCACCCGCGGTCTACCGCAGCGGCTTTCCCGGGGCTGGCCCGCACGGCCGCGCTGGTGCGGCTGGTGCTTTAGAAGGCACAGCGGACCTCGCGCAGCTTCACACGGCCGCCCACCGCCAGAACCCCTTCGGCGCGGAGCAATTCCAGCTGCCGGGTGGCCAGATGCGGTGCGGGCCGACCGGACGCGGTGATCACCCGGTGCCACGGTAGATCCGAGGAGTCGGTGCGCATGATCCACCCGACTATCCGCGGGCTGGAAAGCCCTGCGGCATCCGCGATGTCACCGTAGGTTGCCACCCGGCCGAGCGGAATACCGGCGACCAGCGCTCGCACCCGTTCGACCTGTTCGCCAGTCACCGGCGCCACGATCAGGCCATCCGCTTGCGGATCAGCGCGGCGACCTCGGTTGGTCTGGCCTGTGCCACCATGTGCTCGCAATCGAAATCCACCAGCTCGAAGTCGGATCCCAGCCGCTCGCGCAGGCCCACGATCAGCTCTTCACCGACATATGGCGGCGACGTCCACGCCGCCCGGACCAAAGTCGTTTTGATTCCCTTCGGCGGCAATATGATTGCGCGGGCCATCTCACTCCAGTAGGACATCATCGCCGGCAAGCTGATCCGCCAGCCGCACCGCCCGCCCGGCAGCGCGACGAGGTGCTCGTCCAGTTCGGCGTCGAGCACGGCGGGCTCGACATCCGCCCACGCGCCCGTCGCCTTCTCGGCGCGGGCCTGCGCGGGGTCCGGGTAGTCGGGTGAGGCCAACATCGCGTCGGCGATCTCGCGCATCCACCTACCGTCCAACCCGATCGCCGGGTCGAGCAGCACCAGTGCGGCCACCCGTTCGGGTTGCGCGGCGGCCAGGTGCAGTGCAACCGCGCCGCCGAACGAATGCCCGGCCACGACCACCGGGCCATCGGCTTGATCTCCGAGCAGGCCGGCCAGCGCGGCCACGTTGGCGTCGATGGTCCACGGCGCCGCCCACGACGACCTGCCGTGCCCGAGCAGATCGGGTGCCGCGACGCTGACCTCGGGAAGGTGGCCGTTAGCCAGTCGCTCCCAGCGCTGCCCATGGCCGGTCAACCCGTGGATCGCCAGCAACCGCACCGGGCCTCGCGGTCCGTAACGATGCACGTGCAGGTTGCTCACGCGTCGATCGTGTCAGACCCCCGTGGTGTTATGCCCCCATGGCATATCGGTGGGGCCCCGAGGTAAGTACGGTGCTGGATCCCGGGGGGCGCGGCCGGCTGCTAATAGTGGGCGGGCCGGGGACCGGTAAGAGCAGTCTGCTGGTTGACGCCGCGGCCGCTCGCATCGCGGCCGGTGTCGACCCGCAGTCGGTGATGTTGCTTACCGGGTCGGGCCGGATCGGGATCTGTGCGCGCACCGCGTTGACGACGCAGTTGTTGCGCTCGCAGGCGAGTGATGGGCGGTCCCCCGCAAGCGGGTGGGGTCCCCGCGGAGCTGGGGAGTGCCCCCAGTCGGTGATCCGCGAGCCGCTGGTGCGCACCGTGCACAGCTACGCGTTCGCGGTGCTGCGGCAGGCCGCGCAGCGCGCCGGCGGCCCGCCACCCCGGCTGGTCACCAGCGCCGAACAAGACGGGATCATCGCCGAACTGCTGGCCGGTGACATCGAAGACGGCCGCGCGGCGGCGACAACGTGGCCGGCGCAGCTGCGGCCCGCGATGGGCACCGCCGGCTTCGTCGGCGAACTGCGGGATCTGTTGGCCCGCTGCGCCGAACGCGGCGTGGACTCCCACGAACTGCAGCGGCTGGGCCGGGCATGCGGCCGCCCGGAATGGGTGGCGGTTGGCCAGTTCGCCCGCCAGTACGAGCAGGTGATGCTGTTGCGTGCGGCCGTCGGCACCGCGGCTCCGCAGGCGACGACGCCGGCGATAGGGGCCGCCGAACTGGTCGGGGCAGCCCTGGAGGCCCTTGCCACCGACCCGGAACTGTTGGCCGCCGAGCGTGCCCGGATTCGGGTGTTGCTGGTCGACGACGCCCAACAACTCGACCCGCAGGCCGCCCGCCTGGTACGGGTGCTGGCCGCCGGCGCCGATCTGACCCTGGTTGCCGGGGATCCCGGCCAGGCGGTGTTCGGCTTCCGCGGCGCCGAGCCGGCGGCACTGCTGGGCGACGATTCGCCGTCGGTGACGCTGACCGCATCGCACCGCTGCGCTCCGGCAATAGCGCGCGCGGTGTCCGGCATCGCGAGCCGGCTTGCCGGCGGTACCCAGATCACCGGCGATGCAGTCGAGGACGGATCGGTGACGGTACGTCTGGCGGCCTCCGCGCATGCGGAGGCCGCATTGATCGCCGATGCATTGCGGCGCGCGCACCTGATCGACGGGCTGCCCTGGTCGCAGATGGCGGTCATCGTCAGGTCGGTGCCACGCGTCGCCGCCGGGTTCAGGCACGCCCTGGCGCGCGCCGGTGTACCGGTGGCGGTGCCGGGCCCCGGGGGGTCGCTGGCCGAGCAGCCCGCGGCGCAGGCGCTGCTGACCGTGCTGGCCGCCACGGCCGACGGCCTGGACGGCGAGCGGGCATTGGCGCTGCTGACCGGGCCGATCGGCCGGGTCGACCCGGTTTCGCTGCGTCAGTTGCGCCGAACGCTGCGCCATCGCGCCGGCGCCGACGACCCGCCGCGCGAGCTCACCGACCGTCTGGTGGGCGCCCTGTCCGGCGGGGGATTGTCCGGGCTTCCCGCCACGCAGGCCCGTCCGTTGCGACGGGTCCGGGCGGTGTTGGGCGCCGCTACCCGGTGCCACCGGCAGGGCCAAGATCCGCGCTACCCGCTGTGGGCGGCGTGGCAGCGTTCGGGTCTGCAACGCCGCTGGCTGACGGCGTGTGAGCGGGGTGGCGCGGCCGGTGCCCAGGCCGGTCGCGACCTCGATGCGGTGACGGCGCTGTTCGACGTCACCGACCACTACGTGTCCCATACGGCCGGGGCGTCGCTGCGCGGGCTTATCGAACACGTCGGCGCGCTGCAACTGTCCGTCGTCGGACCCGAACCGGCGGTGTCGGCCCAGCAGGTGCGCGTGCTCAGCCCGCACGCCGCGCTCGGGGAGGAGTGGGACCTGGTCGTCATCGCCGGCCTGCAGGAGGGGCTGTGGCCCAACACCATTCCCCGAGGCGGAGTGCTGGGCACCCAGCGGCTGCTCGATGTGCTCGACGGGATCACCGATAACGCTTCGCTGCGGGCGCCGCTGCTCGCCGAGGAGCGACGGTTGCTGGTAGCGGCGATGGGCCGGGCTCGCCGGCAATTGTTGGTGACCGCTGTTGACGGGGAAGCCGGCGAGGACAGTGTCAGAGGCGAGACCGTGCTGCCGTCGCTCTTCTTTTCCGAGATCGCTCAATGGGTCACCCACGCGGAGCCCGACCTACGGCCGGTCGTTGCGCCGCGGTTGTTGTCGGCGCCCGCGGTGGTGGGCCGGCTGCGCTCGGTGGTGTGTGCGTCGCCGGGCACAGTGAGCGATGCGTTGCGTGCCCGCGCGGCAACACAACTGGCCCGGCTGGCCCGGGCCGGGGTACCCGGCGCCGATCCGGCCGGGTGGTACGGCATGACGCCGGTCAGCACCGTGGAGCCGTTGCGAAGCGGTGCCGATCAGGTGGTCACCTTGACGCCGTCCAGCCTGCAGGTGCTGACCGACTGCCCGCTGCGCTGGTTGGCTGAGCGCCACGGCGGAACCGACCCGCGGGATCTGCGCGCCACCATCGGTTCGGTGCTGCACGCGCTGATCGCGGAGCTGGCGGGCAGCGGGTCGGCGCTGGTGGCCGCGCTGGACCGGGCGTGGGAGCGGCTGCCGTTCGAGTCTCGCTGGTTTGCGGCCAACGAGTTGGCCCGCCACCGCGGCATGCTGCAGCGGTTCCTTGAGTGGCGGGCCCGGACGCGCAGCGAGCTGACCGAGGTCGGCGTCGAGGTTGAGGTCGACGGGGTTCTCGAGGGGCCGCGCGTTCGGCTGCGCGGTCGCGTGGACCGCCTCGAGCGCGACGGCGCGGGTCGATTGGTGATCGTCGACGTCAAGACCGGGAAGACGCCGGTAAGCAAGGACGACGCGCAACGGCATGCCCAGTTGGCGACCTACCAACTGGCGGTCGCCGAAGGTCTATTGCCGCACGGCGACGAGCCCGGCGGTGCCCGGCTGGTGTATTTGGGCCGGGCCGGATCCGGCGGCGCCACCGAACGTGAGCAAGACCCGTTGACGCCGGCCGCGCGCGACGAGTGGCGCGACCTCGTGCGGCAGGCGGCCGCCGCGACCGCCGGGCCGCAGTTCGTCGCCCGGGTCAACGACGGCTGCACGCACTGCCCGGTACGGCCGGCCTGCCCGGCCCACACCGAGGGATCGCGATGACCCCGCGCTACAGCCCTGCCGAATTAGCTTGCACTCTTGGGCTTTTCGAACCGACCGCGGAACAGGCCGCGGTGATCGCCGCGCCGCCGGGGCCCCTGGTGGTGATCGCGGGTGCCGGTGCCGGGAAAACCGAGACGATGGCCGCGCGGGTGGTGTGGCTGGTCGCCAACGGCTACGCCGAACCCGGCCAGGTGCTGGGGTTGACGTTCACCCGCAAGGCCGCCGGGCAGCTGCTGCGCCGGGTCCGCTCCCGGCTGGCCCGGCTGGCCGGCGCCGGCCTGGTCCCCGGCATCGATGAGCTCGCCGGGGCTCCGGTGGTGGGCACGTATCACGCGTTCGCCGGCCGGCTGCTGCGCGATCACGGTCTGCGCTTGGCCGTCGAGCCGGACACCCGGCTGCTGTCCGAGACCGAGCGGTGGCAGCTGGCCTTCGACGTGGTCAACGGATACGGCGGCGCGCTGCACACCGACAAAAACCCGGCCGCGGTCACCGCGATGGTGCTGCGGCTATCGGGACAGCTCGCCGAGCACCTCGTCGACACCGCACAGCTGCGCGACACCCATGTCGAGCTGGAACGGCTGGTACACACCCTGCCGGCCGGCCGCTATCAGCGCGATCGCGGGCCCAGCCAGTGGCTGCTGCGGCTGCTGGCCACCCAGACCGAGCGGGCCGAACTGGTGCCGCTGATCGACGCCCTGCATGAGCGGATGCGGGCCGAGAAGGTGATGGACTTCGGCATGCAGATGGCTTCGACGGCCCGGCTGGCGACGGAATTTCCGGAGGTCGGCGCGCAGCTGCGGAGCGCCTTTCGGGTGGTGTTGCTCGACGAATACCAGGACACCGGACACGCCCAGCGGATCGTGTTGTCGTCGCTGTTCGGCGGCGGTGTCGACGACCGGTTGGCGTTGACCGCCGTCGGCGACCCGATTCAGTCGATCTACGGTTGGCGGGGCGCGTCGGCCACCAACCTGCCACGGTTCACCACCGATTTCCCGCGGGCCGACGGCAGCCCCGCACCGGTGCTGGAGCTGCGCACCAGCTGGCGTAATCCGCCGCGGGCCCTGCGGATCGCCAACGCGGTGTCGGCCGACGCGCGACGACGGTCGGTGGCGGTGCGAGCGCTGCGGTCGCGCCCGGACGCTTCGCCGGGCACGGTGCGCTGCGCGCTGCTGGCCGACGTGCGGGCCGAACGGGAATGGATCGCCGGCCACCTGCAGCAGCAGTATCGACGGGCCCGCGCCGACGGTGTCGCGCCGCCCACCGCCGCGGTGCTGGTGCGGCGCAATGCCGACGCCGCACCGATGGCCGAGGCGTTGCGCGCGCGCGACATCCCGGTGGAGGTGGTCGGGCTGGCCGGGCTGCTGTCGATCCCGGAGGTCGCCGACGTGGTGGCGATGCTGCGGCTGGTCGCCGACCCGACCGGCGGCGCGGCCGCGATGCGGGTGCTCACCGGCCCGCGCTGGCGGCTGGGCGGTCGCGACATCGCCGCGCTGTGGCGGCGCGCGGTTGCCCTCGACCGCGGGCCGCATCGCTCTGAACTCGACCTCGATGCCGAGACCGCGGGCCTGGCCGACGCCATGGACGATCCGGGTCCGGCGAGTGAATATTCGAAGGCCGGCTATCGGCGCATAGTCGCGCTCGGCGAGGAGCTGACCGCGCTGCGCGGCCACCTCGGCCATCCGCTGCCCGATCTGGTTGCCGAGGTGCGCTGGATACTGGGCATCGACTGCGAGGTGCTTGCGGCGCAAGCGCTCTCGTCGGGCGCGACGGGCACCGAGCACCTCGACACCTTCGCCGACGTGGTCAGCGGCTACGCCGATCGAGCCGCCGCCGCACCGCATCTGTCGCCGCCGTCGGTCGCCGGTCTGCTGGCCTACCTGGATGCAGCGGCTGTCGTCGAGAGCGGGTTGCCGCCCGCGCAGATCGCCGTCGCTTCGGACCGGGTCCAGGTGCTCACCGTGCACGCCGCCAAGGGATTGGAGTGGCAGGTGGTGGCCGTGCCGCACCTGTCGGCCGGGGTATTCCCGTCGACAGCATCGGCGCGTACCTGGCTGACCGACGCCGCCGACCTGCCGCCACTGCTGCGTGGTGACCGCGCGTCGGCGGGCGCGCACGGTGTGCCGGAGTTGGACATCTCGGACGTCACTGATCGAAAGCAACTGTCGGACAAGATCTCTGCGCACCGCCACCAGCTCGAGCAGCGACGCCTCGATGAGGAGCGACGGTTGCTGTACGTGGCCATCACCCGCGCCGAGGACACTCTGCTGCTGTCCGGTTACCACTGGGGCGCCACCGGCATCAAGCCGCGTGGTCCGTCGGATTTCCTATCCGAGCTCAAGGACATCATCGACCGGTCAACAGACGTCGGCGACGCCAGCGGCGTCATCGAACACTGGGCGCCGGCACCAGCAGACGGGGAACGAAACCCGTTGCATGACAGTGTTATCGAGGCGGTCTGGCCCGTGGACCCGCTGGGCACGCGGCGCGCCGACGTGGAGCGGGGGGCAGAGCTGGTCACCGCGGCGATGTCGGCACCGAAGCCGACTACACCGGCCGAAGACGATTGGGCTGCCGATGTGGACGCCCTGCTGGCCGAACGCGCCCGCGGTGCGCTGCCGCCGACACCCACGCTGCCCAGCCTGCTTTCGGTAAGCGGCCTGGTCGAGGTGGCGCGCGACCCGGCCGGTGCGGTCGCGCGGTTGACACGCCGGCTGCCGACGGGTCCCGAGCCACACGCCGCACTGGGCAACGCCTTTCACGACTGGGTCCAGCGGTTCTACGGCGCCGAGCGGTTGTTCGACCTTGCGGATCTGCCCGGCGCGGCAGACGCCGACGCCGTGCAGGTCGACGCCGAGCAGCTTGCTGCGCTGCAGGCGGCGTTCCTGGCGTCACCATGGGCCACCCGCGCGCCGGTCGCCGTCGAGGTGCCTTTCGAGATGGTTATCGGGGACACCGTGCTGCGAGGGCGGATCGACGCGATATTCGCCGAGCCGGACGGTGGCGCCACGGTGGTGGACTGGAAGACCGGCGAGCCGCCGCACGGCCCGGAAGCAGCCCGTCAGGCTGCCATCCAGCTCGGCGTGTACCGGCTGGCCTGGGCCGCGCTGTCCGGCTGCCCGGAATCGTTGGTGCGCACCGCATTCCACTATGTGTGTAGCGGCGTCACAGTCGTTCCGGATGTGCTTCCGGAGCCCGACGACCTGGCCGCCCTGCTCGCTGGTTAGGTGTTGCGCCTGACCTTGAGCGCGGCGGCGACCATCGGGATCTGCAACGGCAACCGGGCGATCGCGACCAGGCGCATCGGCCAGGGTTTGTTCCACCACAGCCGCACCATGTTGATGTTCCCCGGGAAGACCGCGACGAACAGCGCGGCGGCAACCAGCGCACCGAAGCGACGGGTTCGTGGCACCAGCAGCAGCGTGCCTGTTGCGATCTCCGCGGCGCCCGATACATAGGTGTAGGTGCGCGGATTTCCGGGCAGTTCGGCGGGCACGATCGTGTCGAATGGCTTAGGCGCCAGAAAATGGGTAATGCCCGTTCCGATGAGCATCAGTGTCAGCCAGTATGCGGGGACCTGGCTGCCGTCACGGTGAGCTATAGGTGCGGTGGCAGTCATGGTTACATTGTGTCGTGTGCGGGGTCGAGCCGGTGACGAATCGCCGTGGCCAGAGCTAGCTGGCGGCGGTTGAGCGACCCTGACGAGACGCTGACCACCGAGCCCAGCTACGCGCTTGTCGGTGTGCTGCGCATCCCGGGAAGCCAATCCAGCCCCGTTCGTGTCATCTCGCGCCGGGTGCTCCTTGCCGTGGGGGCGTTGTTCGCAGCCACCGTGATCGTCTACGTCGATCGCGGCGGCTATCGCGATGCGAACAACGCCCACCCGCTGACCTTCGTGGATTGCCTGTACTACTCGGCGGTGTCGCTGTCGACGACCGGGTACGGCGACATCACCCCCTACACCCAAACCACCCGCATGATCAACGTGCTGATCATCACGCCGTTGCGGGTCGCGTTCCTGATCGTGCTGGTCGGTACGACCCTCGAGGTGCTCACCGAGACGTCCCGGCAGGCACTGAAGATCCAGCGTTGGAGGAACAGAGTGCGCAACCACACCGTGGTCATCGGGTATGGCACCCAGGGCAAGACGGCGGTCGCCGCGATGCTGTCCGACGAGGTCCCGGCCGGCGACATCGTCGTGGTCGACACCGACCAAAGCGTTCTCGACCACGCCAGCGCTGCAGGGCTGGTGACGGTGCACGGGGACGCCACCAAGTCCGATGTACTGCGGTTGGCCGGGGCCCAGCATGCGGCCTCGATCATCGTGGCCACCAGCCGCGACGACACCGCGGTGCTGGTCACCCTGACTGCCCGGGAAATCGCACCCAACGCCAAGATCGTGGCGTCCATCCGGGAGGCCGAAAACCAGCATCTGCTACGGCAATCAGGCGCGAACTCGGTGGTGGTGTCGTCGGAGACCGCCGGCCGGCTGCTCGGCATCGCCACCACCACGCCCAGCGTGGTGGAGATGATCGAAGACCTGCTGACACCGGCGGCAGGGTTTGCCATCGCCGAGCGCGAGGTGGAGCCGACCGAGGTGGGCGGCTCGCCGCGGCACCTGAGCGACATCGTGCTCGGCGTGGTTCGCGACGGACGCCTGTTGCGTGTCGACGCGCCCGAAGTCGACGCGATCGAGGTTGGCGACCGGCTTCTGTTCGTCCGCAATGTGGGGAAATGACGTTGGATTTCCAGTTGCAAAGCATTCCGCTGCTGTCGCGTATCGGCGCGGATCGGGCCGATCAGTTGCGCACCGACGTCGAGGCGGCCGCCGCCGGCTGGGCGGACGCGGCCCTACTGCGGGTCGACTCGCGCAATCAGGTGCTGGTGGCCGGCGGCCGGGTGGTGCTGGGCGCGGCCAGTGCGCTGGCCGACAAACCGCCGCCGGATGCGGTGTTTCTGGGCCGTATCGACGGTGCTCGGCATGTGTGGGCGGTGCGCGGTCCGCTGCAAGAGCCCGACGATCCCGACCTGCACGCCGAGGTGGCGGATCTTCGCCGGTCGGGTCCGTTGTTCGACGACAGCAGCGCGCAGTTGGTGTCATCGGCCATGGCGCTGCTGAATTGGCATGACAGAGCCCGGTTTTCCGCCACGGACGGCTCGCCGACCAAGCCGGCCCGGAGCGGTTGGTCGCGGGTCGATCCGCTGACCGGTCACGAGGAGTTCCCGCGGATCGACCCGGCGGTGATCTGCCTGGTCCACGATGGCGGCGAGCGCGCGGTGCTGGCCCGCCAGACGGTGTGGCCGCAGCGGTTGTTCTCGCTGCTGGCCGGTTTCGTCGAGGCCGGCGAGTCGTTCGAAGCCTGCGTGGCCCGCGAGGTCCGCGAGGAAATCAGCCTGGCGGTGCGCGACGTTCGCTACCTGGGCAGCCAGCCGTGGCCGTTCCCGCGCTCGCTGATGGTCGGCTTC
Source organism: Mycobacterium sp. (assembly GCF_050700595.1). GTDB lineage: Bacteria > Actinomycetota > Actinomycetes > Mycobacteriales > Mycobacteriaceae > Mycobacterium. The sequence continues at coordinate 11,468 of NZ_JBOHHI010000119.1, read as the reverse complement.
CACGCGGTCGCCGATCCGGATCAGGAGTTCTCGTTCAACGACGGGGAGATCGCCGAGGCGGCGTGGTTCACCCGCGATGAGGTGCGCGCCGCACTGGCAGCCGGCGATTGGGGAAGTCCGTCGGAGTCGAAACTGCTGCTGCCAGGGTCGGTTTCGATTGCCCGGGTGATCATCGAATCCTGGGCGGCCGCAGGCTGAGGCTCACCGCAAGCTATCCGGCCAGCTCCGCCAGTTTGGCCTTGACTTCGCGGGCGGCCGGGTTGGTCAGCGTCGACCCGTCCGCGAATTTCACCGTCGGAACGGTCTTGTTGCCGCCGTTGACCGAGCCGACGAATTCCGCGGCCGCGGCGTCTTTCTCGATGTTGATCTCGTCGTAGGAGATTCCGGTGGCCTTCAGCATCGCCTTGAGGCGGTAGCAGTAGCCACACCAGGGCGTCGTGTACATGGTCAGCGAAGCACTCATACGCCGTTAAACATAACCGAGGTAATCGGTATTGCCCCGGCGTGGCGTTGCCCCGGCTCTGTCAGCACTCACTGCCAAGATGGACGCCATGCCGGTGATCGCGGACGCCCTGACTGCCGGGCTCGATGACGAGCAGCGCGAGGCGGTGCTGGCGCCCCGCGGGCCGGTCTGCGTGCTGGCCGGGGCCGGTACCGGTAAGACCCGCACCATCACGCACCGCATCGCCCAGCTCGTGACCGCCGGCCACGTCGCCGCCGGTCAGGTGCTGGCGGTGACGTTCACCCAGCGCGCGGCCGGCGAAATGCGGTCCCGGCTGCGCGCACTGGGCGCCGCGGCGGGCAGCGGTGTGGGGGGTGTGCAGGCAATGACCTTTCACGCCGCCGCGCACCGTCAGCTGCGCTACTTCTGGCCGCGGGTGGTCGGTGACACCGGCTGGCAGGTCTTGGACAGCAAGTTCGCCGTGGTCGCCCGCGCCGCCAACAGCGCCGGGCTGAAGCCGAGCACCGAAGACGTACGCGATCTGGCCGGTGAGATCGAGTGGGCCAAGGCGTCGCTGATCTCCCCGGAGCAGTACCCGGACGCGGTAGCCGCGGCCGGCCGCGACGTTCCATTGGACGCCGGGCAGATCGCCGCCGTGTACACCGGCTACGAGACCCTCAAGGCCCGCCACGACGGCGGCGCCCTGCTCGACTTCGACGACCTGCTGTTGCACACCGCTGCCGCGATCGAAAACGACACCGGCATCGCCGAGGAATTCCGCGGCCGGTATCGCTGCTTCGTCGTCGACGAATACCAGGACGTCACCCCGCTGCAGCAGCGGGTGCTGTCAGCGTGGCTGGGCGAGCGGGACGACCTGACCGTCGTCGGCGACGCCAACCAGACCATCTACTCGTTCACCGGCGCGTCCCCGCGCTATCTGCTGGACTTCTCCCGGCGGTTCCCGGACGCCACGATGGTGCGGTTGGAGCGCGACTACCGCTCCACGCCGCAGGTGGTCTCACTGGCCAACCGGGTGATCGCCGCCGCCCGCGGCCGGGTGCCCGGCAGCAAGCTGCACCTGGTCGGTCAGCGGGCTCCGGGCCCGGCGCCGTCATTTCAGCAGCATCCCGACGAAGTCGCCGAGGCCGCCGCGGTGGCCAAGTCGATCTCGCGGCTCGTCGAGGCCGGTACCGCGCCGGCCGAGATCGCGGTGCTTTACCGGGTCAACGCGCAGTCCGAGGTGTATGAGGAGGCATTGACCGAAGCCGGTATCCCATATCAGGTCCGCGGCGGCGAGGGATTCTTCAGCCGCCAGGAGATCCGGCAGGCGCTGCTGGTGTTGCAGCGGGCGGCCGGACGCGAAGGAGTCGACGGTGCACTGCCCGACGGCGGCGACCCGCTGCCCGACGAAGTGCGCGGGCTGCTCGAACCACTCGGGTTGACAGCCCAACCGCCGCCAGGCATCCGGGCCCGCGACCGTTGGGAGGCGCTGACCGCGCTGGCCGAGCTGGTCGACGAGGAGGTGGCGCACCGCCCGGCGCTGGATCTTCCCGGTCTGGTGGCCGAGCTTCGGATGCGTGCCGACGCCCGCCACCCGCCGGTGGTGCAGGGCGTCACCCTGGCCTCGCTGCACGCCGCCAAGGGGCTGGAGTGGGATGCGGTGTTTTTGGTCGGACTGGCCGACGGCACGCTGCCGATCTCGCACGCGTTGGCGCACGGCCCCACCAGCGAGCCCGTCGAGGAGGAGCGCCGGCTGCTCTACGTCGGTATCACCAGGGCCCGGGTGCATTTGATGCTCAGCTGGGCCTTGTCGCGAACCCCCGGTGGCCGGCAGAGCCGCAAGCCGTCGCGGTTCCTGGCAGGGATCGCCCCGCAGACACAGCCCGATCCCGCCCCGAGCCGGCCGCGACGTAGCCGCCGCACGGCGCAGCGGTGCCGGATCTGTAACAACCTGCTGACGTCTCCGGCGGCCATCATGCTGCGCCGATGCGAGACCTGTGCCGCCGACATCGACGACGAGTTGCTGCTGCGGCTCAAGGACTGGCGACTGCGCACGGCCAAGGAACTGAACGTCCCGGCTTATGTGGTCTTCACCGACAACACGCTGATCGCGATCGCCGAGATGCTGCCCTCCGACGACGCCGCGTTGGTCGCGATCCCCGGCATCGGCGCCCGCAAGCTCGAGCAGTTCGGTCCGGATGTGCTGGACCTGGTCCGCAACCGGGAAAGGCGCAGCTCAGAAAATCGCTTGTGAAGCCCGGCTGCTACCGTTTAACCTCGAAGCCGCAGTTTTGCGGGCAGCGCCCGGAAAGGAGGGAGCCACGATGATCACCATGCACGCGTTCGGTGTAGGCCCGGCCTCCGTCGGCTCTCACCATGCCGCCCATGCGGCGGCTGCCGCCGCCGCAGCCGGTGCGTCCGTGGATCGGGGTTCGCCCTAGGTTCTTGAAGTAATAGCCCCCGATGGCCACGGACCCGACGTCACAGGGATCCGTGGCCATAGCTTTTCCAGTCGGCAGCCCGCCACCTGGTCCGGATCCCGCAAAGACCGCCACGGCCAGGAAGCAGGTGAACAGGACATGTCGACTCTGGAGTTGCCGTGTAATCGCGATCCCGATCTGTGGTTCGCCGAAAGCCCGGCCGACCTGGAGCGCGCCAAAGCGTTGTGCGCCGACTGCCCGATCCGCCGGGAATGCCTGGCGGAGGCGTTGGAACGCGGAGAACCGTGGGGCGTGTGGGGCGGCGAGATCCTGCACCGCGGCTCGGTCCTCGGCAGCAAGCGCCCGCGCGGGCGTCCGCGCAAGGATGTCATCGCTGCTTGACGCGTTCAGACCACCGCCGTGTCCGGTTCGGCGAAGCCGGGGATCAACTCCTCCGACAGCGCCCTGGTCGGAACGTGCGCGTCCAACTGACACATGATCGCGACTCCCGACGCGATCACCCTCAGCGGCATCGCCAGCTTTGGCGGTAGATCCATTTGGCGCGCCGTTCTGATCTGCGCGACCGACCGGTCCATCTGGCCGAGGGTCATCCGTTGCAGCCATTTACGCGTGTAATGGAAGACCTCGACCTCGACCGGTTCGACGTACTGGCGCAACATGTCGTCGATATCGCGGACGGAGACCTGCTCGCCCTTCTGGATGAACCCGGCCCGCTCCATAGTCGGCAGCAGCAGGTCGTAGTTGCGTTCGCGGGCCAGCCGGATTGTCATCCCCAGCTCGACGGGGAAACCGCCGGGCAGTGGTGCGACCGCGCCGAAGTCGATGACACCCATCCGGCCATCGGGCAGCAACATGAAGTTTCCCGGGTGGGCGTCGCCGTGCATCATCTCCAGCCGGCGCGGGGCGTCGAAGGTCAGCTCGGCCAGCCGGGTACCCATCAGGTCACGTTGCTCGACGGTTCCGTTGCGGATGATCTCCGCCATCGGGATTCCCTCGATCCACTCCTGGATCACGACCTTGGGGGCGCTGGCCACGATGTGAGGCACCACGAAATGCGGGTCGTTCTGATAGGCCTTGGCGAACGCTCGCTGGTTGTCGGCCTCCAGCCGGTAGTCGAGCTCCATCTCGGTGCGCGAGATCAGCTCGTCGACGATTCCCTTGACATCCACGCCGGGTGCGAGCTGTTTGACCACCCCGACCATGCGCCGCAAGGTCTTCAGGTCGCCCCGCAACGCTTCGTCGGCGCCCGGGTACTGGATCTTGACGGCGACCTCGCGCCCATCCGACCACACCGCCTTGTGCACCTGGCCGATGCTGGCCGAGGCCCTGGGGTTGTCGTCGAAAGAGTTGAACCGATCCCGCCATTTGGTGCCGAGCTGGGCATCGAGCACCCGGTGCACCTTGTGCGCCGGCAGCGGCGGAGCATCCTTCTGCAGCTTCGTCAGCGCTTCGCGGTAGGGCTCGCCGAACTCCTCGGGGATGGCGGCTTCCATTACCGAGAGCGCCTGGCCGGCCTTCATCGCGCCACCCTTGAGCTCGCCCAGGACGGTGAAGAGTTGATGGGCGGCCTTCTCCATCAGCTCGGCGTTGACTTCGTCCTGGGACTTGCCGGTCAGGCGTTTGCCGAACCCGAGCGCTGTCCGGCCGGCGATGCCGACCGACAGCCCGGCCAGCTTCGCGTTGCGGGCCGCGCGCCCGCGTTTGATGTCTGTCACAGAACCATCATCCATGACGGCAAGCTGAACGCCCGCATCGATCTGGCAACAAGTGTTTTCAGCATGAACACAGTGGATGCCTGGCCCAGTGCCGCGCCACGATCGAACCGGCATGGATGTCGAACTCCAGGGTGGCGTTCAACGCGGGGGGCGGTTCGGGGTCAGGTGTGGGGGAGCCGAGCACGGCCCCGATCACCCGGTGGACTTGACTGAGCGCCAGCGCCGTCGTCGCCAGCAGTGTTGCCCGGTCCGCGGTGCCGACGGTGTCGCGCAGCTGCGCGGCGACCGCCGGCCACGCCGCGTCGCGGTCCCTGCGGTGCAGGTCCGCGCAGCCCAGACAACTGGTGACACCGGGAATGACCAACGGGCCGACCAGCCCGGCGCCGTCGCGCACCCGCACCGAAAGGTGCGGGACGCGCTGGCTGTGCAGGTCGCGCACCATCCGAGGGTCGGCAACCAGGTAGTCCGACAAGACCACGAGGTCGACAGCGGTCACCACGGCATGTGGCTGGCTGCTTCGCTTGATTCGGGCGCCCGAGCAGCGCAGCGCCTCGGCGAGCAGATCCGACAGCGGTCCGCGGCCGTGGATCCGCACCGAGGCCGACCGGCCGCGCGGTCGCCCGCATTCGGTCACCACCCCGGCGCCGACCAATTGCGCGACCAGGCTTGTCAGACCGCCAGCGTCGGTCAAGCCGCGGTCGAGGGCGCGGCGCTGCAACTCCGATAGCGGGGTCGGTGACCACATGGACCGCAAGAGCGTGGCCAGCTCGGCGGCGGCCAGGCCACCGGGTGGCCGGACCAGCACCGCCCGCCGAGGATCCCAGCCCACCTGCACCGCGCCGTCGGGCCGCAGCAAGACCGGCAGCGCCGGATCCAGCGCATAGGTAGACAGCACGGCCGATGACACCGCTGAACTGTGTCACGCCGGAGGCGATGGCCTCGGTCCGTTATCCACAGAGCCGCCCTCGCCGGGGTCGTTGCGCTTCTCGAACTCGGCGATCGCCTCATCGATTCCGCTGGTGTCGCCACCGATGACCCGGTCGATGAACGCAGCCGGGTCGTCGAGATCGGCGGACTCCGGCAGCAGATCGGGGTGCTGCCACACCGCGTCGCGGGCGTCGGGCCCCGCGGCCTGGGTCAGCCGCTCCCACAGCACGGCGGCTTCCCGCAACTTGCGTGGCCGCAGCTCCAAACCGACCAGCGTGGCGAACGTCTGCTCGGCGGGTCCGCCGGTGGCCCGGCGTCGGCGCAACGTCTCGCTCAGTGCGGCGGTCCCGGGGATGCGGTCGCCCAGCGCCGCGGTCACCACCGTCTGCACCCAGCCTTCGATCAACGCGAGCAGTGTCTCAAGCCGTTCGAGTGCCTGGGTCTGTTCCGGTGTCGCCTTGGGCTCGAATACGCCCTGGTGCAGCAGCTCTTCCACGGCGGTCGGATCGGTCAGTGACGCGGGGTTGAAATCGCGTGCCAGCTCCTCGATTCCGGCCATATCGATCTTCATGCCCCTGGCGTAGGCCTCGACGGCGCCGAGCAGCTGACTGGCCAGCCACGGCACGTGGCTGAACAGCCGGTGATGGGCCGCCTCCCGGGCCGCCAGGAATGTCACGATCTCGCTGCGCGGCTGCTCGAGCCCGGCGGCGAAGGATTCCACGGCGTCGGGCAGCAGCGCCGCTATGCCTTTGGGTCCCAACGGCAAACCGACGTCCGTCGACGTCAGCACTTCGCGGGATAACCGGCCCAGCGCCTGGCCGAGCTGCGAGCCAAACGCCATACCGCCCATCTGCGACATCATCGATAGCAGCGGACCGGCCATGTTCTTGGCCTCGTCGGGCAGCGCCGCCTCCCATACGGTCGCGATCTGCTGGGCCATCGGATCGCACAGCCGCTTCCAGGTCTGCAGGGTGCCCTCGACCCAGTCGATCGGAGTCCAGGCGACGGCGTTGGTGGTACCGGCCGGCAACGAGGTCACCCCGTCCAGCCACGTTTCGGCCAGGTGTACCGCGTCGGAGATCGCGGAGCTGGTGGCGGCCGCGATCGGCGCCACGAACCCGATCGAACTCGACGCCACCTGGCGGGCGAGCTCGTAGTTCACCGGACCGGACGACTTGCCGGTGGCCATGACGTTGCCGGCGCCGCTGAACATCTGCCCGAGCCGGGTGAAGATCTGACCCAGGTCGGCCATGTCGAAATCACCGCCCGGGCCGGACGCGCCGAAGGGGTCGGTTGGTCCCGAGCCGGCGTCGGGATCGTTTTTCCCGCGCTTGTCGCGATCGGGGTCGTCTCCGCCGGAGAAGCCGAAAGGCAGGTCAGCCATGAGCTCAACCGTACCCACCGGTGATGCAGGTGGGGGCTGGCGCGGTCACGCTCTCAGTGAACGGGGCCCGACGCCCGGTGAGGATGCCCGCCGTTCGACGGCGTGAGCTGCGGCCGGGCCATCTCGCCCGTTTAGGGTAGGCCGGGTGAACAGACGGATTCTGACGCTGATGGTGGCGCTGGTGCCGGTCGTGGTGTTCGGTGTGCTGCTCGCGGTGGTGACGGTGCCGTATGTGTCGCTGGGGCCGGGTCCGACGTTCGACACGCTTGGCGAGGTCGACGGCAAGCAGGTGGTCGACATCCAGGGCACCCAGACGCATCCGACCACGGGTCACCTGAACATGACGACGGTGTCCCAGCGCGACGGTCTGACGCTGGGTGAGGCTTTGACGCTGTGGCTTTCCGGGCAGGAACAGCTGATGCCGCGCGACCTGGTCTACCCGCCGGGCCAGTCGCGGGACGAAGTCGACAAGGCCAACAACGCCGAGTTCACCCGGTCGGAGGACAACGCCGAGTACGCAGCGCTCGGGTACCTGAAGTACCCGCGGGCGGCCACCGTCATGGAAGTGCAGAATCCCAGCCCCTCGACGGGCCAGCTACAGGCCGGCGACGTGCTGGATGCGATCGATGGAACGCCGGCGGCCGACGCGGAACAGTTCACCTCTTTGCTGAAGAACACCAAACCCGGTCAGCAAGTGGTGATCGGTTACCGTCGTGATAACGAGCCGGGAACAGCACGAATTTCGTTGGGACACAATAAAGACCGTAGCTACGGCTTTATGGGGGTAATGGTTTCCGACCAGCCCGTCGCGCCCTTCCGTATTGATTTCAACCTCGCCAACGTGGGCGGCCCCTCGGCGGGGCTGATGTTCAGCTTGGCCGTCATCGACAAGCTCACCACCGGCGACCTGGCCGGCTCGAAGTTCGTCGCAGGGACAGGCACCATCAAACCCGACGGCAGGGTGGGGCCGATCGGCGGCATCGTCCACAAGATGATCGCCGCCCAGTCGGCCGGTGCGACGGTGTTTCTGGTCCCCGCGAAGAACTGCTACGAGGCGAGCTCGGACAAAATGCCGGGATTGCAGCTGGTCAAGGTCGATGACCTGGGCCAGGCGGTTGATGCGCTGCACACTGTGACGTCGGGCGGCCAGCCGCCGAGCTGTTAAGCCCGGCGAGGCGGGCAGGCGGACCCAGCGGATGCGTACAGTTGTGACCGTCGAGACAACCCCTAAAAGTAGGAAAGCCCACTGTCAACATCGAGCAGGGAGCGTAACTGGTGGGAATGCGGCCCGCGGCAAGAATGCCGAAGCTGACTCGGCGCAGCCGGATCTTGATTGCGATCGCCTTGGCGGTGATTGTGCTGCTGCTGGTCGGACCCCGCTTGATCGATGGGTACGTCGACTGGCTGTGGTTCGGCGAACTGGGCTACCGGTCGGTATTTACCACTGTGTTGTTCACCCGCTTGGTGGTCTTCCTGGTGGTGGGGCTGGTGTTGGGCGGCATCGTGTTCGGCGGACTGGCGCTGGCCTATCGGAACCGGCCGGTGTTCGTCCCGAGCAACGGCAACGATCCGGTGGCGCGGTACCGCACCGTGGTGATGTCGCGATTGCGGCTGATCGGCATCGGCATCCCGGCGATGATCGGCCTGCTGGCCGGCGTTATCGCGCAGACCTACTGGGTACGGGTTCAGCTGTTCCTGCATGGCGGTGACTTCGGGATCGACGACCCGCAATTCGGTCGGGACCTCGGCTTCTACGCTTTCGATCTACCGTTTTACCGGCTGGTGCTCAGCTACCTGTTTGTGGCGCTGTTTCTTGCGTTCGTGGCGAACTTGTTGGCGCACTACGTGTTCGGCGGCATCCGACTGTCCGGACGTACCGGCGCGCTGAGCCGCCCGGCACGTATTCAGTTGATCAGCCTGGTGGGCGTCTTGGTGCTGCTCAAGGCGGTCGCCTACTGGCTGGACCGCTTTGAGCTGCTTTCGCACACCCGCGCGGGTAAGCCGTTCACCGGCGCCGGGTACACCGATATCAACGCGGTGTTGCCCGCCAAGCTGATTTTGCTGGCCATCGCACTGATATGTGCGGGTGCTGTGTTCTCTGCGGTCGTCCTGCGGGACTTGCGGATTCCGGCGATCGGTCTGGTGCTGCTGCTGCTGTCGTCCTTGATCGTCGGTGCCGGCTGGCCGCTGATCATCGAGCAGATCAGCGTCAAACCCAATGCCGCGCAGAAGGAAAGCGAGTACATCGGCCGAAGCATCACCGCGACCCGGCAAGCCTACGGCCTGACCGAAGACGTTGTGAGCTACCGCAACTACAGCGGCGACGGTCGGGCAACCGCCCAGCAGGTCGCCGCCGACCGCGCCACGACGTCGAACATCCGGCTGCTCGATCCCACGATCGTCAGCCCGGCGTTCACCCAGTTCCAGCAGGGCAAGAACTTCTATTACTTCCCCGACCAGCTGTCCATCGACCGCTACCTCGACCGCGACGGGAACCTGCGCGACTACGTCGTCGCGGCCCGTGAACTCAACCCGGACCGGCTGATCGACAACCAACGTGACTGGATCAACCGGCATTCGGTATACACGCACGGCAACGGATTCATCGCTTCACCGGCCAACACCGTACGCGGAATCGCCAACGACCCCAACCAAAACGGTGGCTACCCGGAATTTCTGGTCAACGTCGTCGGCGCCAACGGCAGCGTGGTGTCCGACGGTCCGGCACAGCTCGACCAGCCCCGGATCTACTACGGGCCGGTGATCTCGGACACGCTTGCCGACTACGCGATCGTCGGACGCAACGGCGCGGACCGCGAATACGACTACGAAACCAACACCGAAACGAAGAACTACACCTACACCGGTAGCGGCGGTGTGCCTGTCGGCAGCTGGATGTCGCGCAGTGTGTTCGCTGCGAGGTTCGCTGAGCGGAACTTCTTGTTCTCCAACGTGATCGGGTCCAACAGCAAGCTTCTGTTCAACCGAGACCCGGCACAGCGGGTCGAGGCGGTGGCGCCCTGGCTGACCACCGACAGCGCGGTGTACCCCGCGATCGTCAACAAGCGGGTGGTGTGGATCATCGACGCCTACACCACGCTGGACAACTACCCGTATTCCGAACTGACCTCGTTGTCGTCGGCCACCGCCGACTCCAACGAGGTGGCGTTCAACCGGCTGGCCCCCGACAAACAAGTCTCCTATATCCGCAACTCGGTGAAGGCCACCGTCGACGCCTACGACGGAACGGTCGCGCTGTATGCCCAGGACGAGCAGGACCCGGTGCTCAAAGCGTGGATGAAGGTCTTCCCGGGCACCGTGAAGCCGAAGGGTGACATCACGCCCGAATTGGCCGCGCACTTGCGCTATCCGGAGGACCTGTTCAAGGTGCAGCGGATGCTGCTGGCCAAATATCACGTCAACGACCCGGTGACGTTCTTCTCCACGTCGGATTTCTGGGACGTGCCGTTGGACCCGAACCCGACTGCGAGCAGCTACCAGCCGCCGTATTACATCGTCGCGAAAAACATTCTCAAGGGCGATAATTCGGCGTCGTTCCAGTTGATCAGCGCGATGAACCGATTCAAGCGCGACTACCTGGCCGCCTACATCAGCGCCAGCGCCGATCCGGCGACCTACGGAAAGATCACGGTGCTGACCATCCCCGGGCAGGTCAACGGGCCGAAGCTGGCCAACAATGCGATCACCACCGACACCGCGGTGTCGCAGGATCTCGGTGTGATCGGGCGCGACAACCAGAACCGGATCAAGTGGGGCAATCTGCTCACGCTGCCGGTGGCGCAGGGCGGGCTGCTCTACGTCGAACCCGTGTATGCCTCTCCGGGTGCCAGCGATGCGGCCTCGTCGTACCCGCGGCTGATCCGGGTGGCGATGATGTACAACGACAAGATCGGGTACGGCCCCACCGTGGGCGACGCGCTCACCGGGCTGTTCGGGCCCGGCGCCGGCGCCACCGCAGCCGAGATCGCGCCCACCGACTCCGGTGCACCGGCCAGTCCGCCGCCGGGAAGCTCGTCGCCGGCCGATTCGGCGCCGACGGTCGCATCCCCGCCGGCTGCCGCCGCCGTCCCGCCGTCGCCGAACGGGGCAACGTCGTTATCCCCCGCGAAGGCCGCTGCGCTCAAGGAGATCCAGACCGCGATCGGCTCGCTGCGCGACGCGCAGAAGAAGGGCGACTTCGCCGACTATGGAGCCGCGCTGCAGCGGCTCGACGACGCGATCACCAAGTTCAACAGCGCCAAGTAGCTGTTCCCCGCGAGCGTGCGCGTCCCCGGCCGCCGGCTTGTCTGCCGGGTTTGCGCACGTTCGCCGAGCAACCTAGCGGCTCAGCCCGCGATTTGGCGGGCACCGCCGGCGTTCGGTAGCCTTACGTTTACCCGTCGCGGGGTGGAGCAGCTCGGTAGCTCGCTGGGCTCATAACCCAGAGGTCGCAGGTTCGAATCCTGTCCCCGCTACCAGGTAAAACGGCCTTCGGAGAATTCTCCGGGGGCCGTTTTCATGCCCATTGGGAACACTTTTGGGAACATTAGCGCCGCTAA
>NZ_JBOHHI010000118.1:0-2711 GCF_050700595.1 Mycobacterium sp. | reverse complement strand
GGCCGAACCCGCCCGACGAGGTGATCGAGCGCCTGGAAAACGACAAGTACTACCGCTACTGCACATACATCTACATCCCGTTCCAGTACCTCAGCGTGGTCCTGGGCGCCTATCTGTTCACCGCATCCGACTTGAGCTGGCTGGGCGTCGAGGGGTCGCTCAGCTGGCCGGCGAAGATCGGTCTGGTGCTCTCGGTCGGCATGTTGGGCGGCGTCGGCATCAACACCGCTCACGAGATGGGGCACAAGAAGGATTCGCTGGAGCGGTGGCTGTCCAAGATCACCCTGGCGCAGACCTGCTACGGCCACTTCTATATCGAGCACAACCGCGGCCACCACGTCTGGGTCGCCACCCCGGAGGACCCGGCGTCAGCCAGCTTCGGTGAGACGTTCTGGGAGTTCTTGCCGCGCAGCGTGTTCGGCAGCCTGCACTCGGCGTGGCGGCTGGAGGCGCAGCGGATGCGCCGGCTCGACAAGAGTCCCTGGCATCTGAGCAACGACGTGCTGAACGCATGGCTGATGTCGGTGGTGTTCTGGGTTGTGCTGATCGCGGTATTCGGCCCGGCGCTGATCCCGTTCGTGATCATCCAGGCGGTGTACGGCTTCACGATGTTTGAGACGGTGAACTACGTCGAGCACTACGGCCTGCTGCGGCAGCAGACCGCCAACGGCCGCTACGAGCGCTGCACCCCCGAGCACAGCTGGAATTCCGATCACATCGTGACCAACCTGTTCCTGTATCACCTGCAGCGGCACAGCGACCATCACGCCAACCCGACCCGGCGTTACCAGACATTGCGCAGCATCGACGGCTCGCCCAACCTGCCCAGTGGGTACGCGTCGCTGATCGGCTTGACCTACTTCCCGCCGCTGTGGCGCAAGGTCATGGACCATCGGGTACTGGCGCATTACGACGGGGACATCACCCGGGTGAACATGCAGCCGCGTAGGCGGGAGAAGATCCTGGCCCGTTACGGGGCGGCCGTCTGATGACTGCCTACCGCTGTCCGGGCTGCGACTACGTCTACGACGATGCCAATGGCGCTGCCCGAGAAGGGTTTCCGGCCGGCACACGGTGGGGTCAAGTGCCCGACGACTGGCGCTGCCCGGACTGCGGGTGCGGGAAAAGATCGATTTTCAGCGGATAGCCAACAGCGGATAGGAGTAACCAAGTGACCGACTACAAGCTGTTCGTGTGCGTGCAGTGCGGCTTCGAATACGACGAGGCGCTGGGCTGGCCCGAAGACGGCATTGCGCCGGGCACCCGCTGGGACGACATCGGTGAAGACTGGAGCTGCCCGGATTGCGGCGCGGCGAAATCCGACTTCGAGATGGTGGAAGTAGCCCGTTCGTAGCCGCCGGCGACGATGCAGAACGAAGTGATGAGGAGAAGCGGCGCAGCGGTAAGCGCTAGTCTCACCCGTGTGAAAACCCGTGTCCCCTACGCCGAGGCGTCACGGGTCCTGTTGCGTGACTCGGTGCTCGACGCGATGCGCGAACTGCTGGGAACCCGCGACTGGTCGGCGATCACGCTCGCCGACGTGGCCCGGGCCGCGGGCATCAGCCGGCAGACCATCTACAACGAGTTCGGGTCGCGGCAGGGCCTGGCGCAGGGGTACGCGTTGCGGCTGGCTGATCGCCTGGTGGACCTTGTCGACGACGCGATCTACTCCAACGTCGGCGACATCTACGCGGCGTTTCTTCAGGGCTTCCGGATGTTCTTCACCGAGTCGGCCGCCGATCCGTTGGTGATCTCGTTGCTCACCGGTGTTGCCAAGCCCGACTTGCTGCAGATCATCACCACCGACAGCGGCCCGATCATCACCCGCTGTTCGGAGCGGTTGACGAGTACGTTCCAGCACAGCTGGGTCAAGGCCAGCGACGAGGACGCGGGGATAATTGCGCGGGCCATTGTGCGGCTGGCGATGAGCTATGTGTCGATGCCGCCGGAGGCCGACCACGACGTCGCCGCCGACCTGGCGCGACTCTTCAGCCCCGCCGTCGAACGCTACGGTGTGATCGAGACGCCCTGACCCCGGCAGCGCTCGTCGCGGCGTCGGGACTAATGTATATGCAAGCTAACTAGTTGATCGACGAGATTGGGCCCCACATGACGACGACCGAAAACACACTGCGCGCCGACGTTGCCAATGACATCGAATACAAGGTCGCCGACCTGTCGTTGGCGGACTTCGGCCGCAAGGAGATCCGGCTGGCCGAGCATGAGATGCCCGGTTTGATGTCGCTGCGTCGCGAGTACGCCGAAGTTGCGCCACTCAAAGGCGCGCGTATCTCGGGTTCGCTGCACATGACGGTGCAGACCGCGGTCTTGATCGAGACGCTGATCGCTCTGGGCGCCGAGGTCCGCTGGGCCTCGTGCAATATCTTCTCCACCCAGGACCACGCCGCCGCCGCGGTGGTCGTCGGCCCGCACGGCACACCGGAGCAGCCGCAGGGCACGTCGGTGTTCGCCTGGAAGGGCGAGACGCTCGAGGAGTACTGGTGGGCCGCCGAACAGGCGCTGACCTGGTCCGACGAGCCGACCAACATGATCCTCGACGACGGCGGTGACGCCACCATGATGGTGCTGCGGGGCATGCAGTACGAGAAGGCCGGCGTGGTGCCGCCCGCGGAGGACGACGACCCCACCGAATGGAAGATTTTCCTGGACCTGCTGCGTGGCCGCTTCGAGACCGACAAGGACAAGTGGAC
>NZ_JBOHHI010000117.1:0-7646 GCF_050700595.1 Mycobacterium sp. | reverse complement strand
CGTCCAGCGGATAGCGGCGCTGCATCAGTCGGTGGCCGACCGCAGGCGCGACTGGGTCGAGAAGATCACCACGCGAATCGTGGCTAACTACGACTTCGTCTCAGTCGAGGAACTGCAAATTCGTAACATGGTCAAGCGCCCCAAGCCAAAGCCTGATCCGGAGAACCCTGGTCGGTACCTGCCTAATGGGGCAGCGGCCAAGGCCGGGCTGAATAGAAATATCTACGCCAACTGCTGGGGCATGTTCGCTGGCCGGTTGGGACAGAAGATGACGGCTTCCGGTACCACGCTGGTCGCGGTGTCGGCAAGGTACAGCAGCCAAGAGTGCCGCAGGTGTGGCCACACGGCGAAGGAGAACCGCGAGAGCCAAGCGGTGTTCGTTTGCGTCGCGTGCGGCCACGGCGACCACGCGGACCACAACGCTGCAGAAATAATCCTCGCCCGGGCTAGATCCGCGCGCACCCCCGGACCGGGGGCCACACCGCAAGGTGTGGGCACCGCAAGGTGCGCTCACGAAAGTGAGAACCCGGGATGGGCCGCATGAGCGGCCCAGTCGGAATCCCGGCCCTTCAGGGCCGCGAGGAGGTCAACACTAGTCATGTTTGCCGTTTGATTGCCACCGCCGCGAGGTACGCTCCCGCCATGGTGCGCCCCGCGACCCGCTACCCCGGACCGACCATGGCGAGCCGGATGAGGTGGTTGCTGCGGGCCCGTCCGGCCGACTACATGCTGGCGCTAAGTGTCGCTTCGACTTCGCTGCCCGTGGTCGGCAGGCATCTCGAGCCGCTGGGCGGGGCGACCGCAATGGGGGTGTGGGGCGCTCGGCAACTGCCGGAGTTTGTTTCGGCCACCGCCAAGTCCTGGCTCACACCGGGCATCGGCGAGATCCGCCGGCGCGAGCGTGACCAGACGCACGCCGTCTGCGAAGCGGCGTTGCGGGGCATCGTGGCGGCCAAGGACCTCGAACTGGACTGGCCGGCACCCGAGCGCACCCCGCCGGTGTGGAAGGCACTGCGTTACCGTCGCCACCTGCACCGCACCGCCGTCCGCTACGGCGAGCACCCGGCTCAGCTGCTCGACGTGTGGCGTCGCAAAGACTTACCGCCCGCGCCCGCGCCGGTGCTGATCTTTGTCCCCGGTGGCGCCTGGGTGCACGGCAGCCGCACCCTGCAGGGCTACGCGCTGATGTCGCATCTGGCCGAGCGGGGCTGGGTGTGCCTGTCGATCGACTACCGCGTCGCGCCG
The DNA here is from genome assembly GCF_050700595.1 of Mycobacterium sp. Classification (GTDB taxonomy): domain Bacteria; phylum Actinomycetota; class Actinomycetes; order Mycobacteriales; family Mycobacteriaceae; genus Mycobacterium. Next base: position 6,401 of record NZ_JBOHHI010000117.1, on the reverse strand, counting down.
CACCACCGCTGGCCTACGCACATCACCGACGTCAAGACGGCGATCGCATGGGCACGCGCCAACGTCGACAAGTTCGGCGGTGACCGCAATTTCGTTGCGGTGGCCGGATGTTCGGCCGGTGGGCACTTATCGGCGCTGGCCGGACTCACCGGTAACGACCCCGAGTTGCAGGCCGAGCTGCCGGCCGGCTCGGACACCGCGGTGGACGCCGTTGTCGGCATTTACGGCCGCTACGACTGGGAGGATCGCTCCACCGCCGAGCGGGTGCGCTTTGTGGATTTCCTGGAGCGGGTGGTGGTCAACCGCAGGATCGACCGTCACCCCGAGGTATTCCGCAACGCCTCCCCGATCGCCCGGGTGCATTCGGATGCGCCGCCGTTTCTGGTGGTTCACGGCAGCAACGACACCGTGATCCCGGTCGCGCAGGCGCGCAGCTTCGTCGAGCGGCTGCGGTCGGTGTCGCGGTCGGTGGTCAGCTACATGGAGCTGCCCGGTGCGGGTCACGGGTTCGATCTGACCGACGGCGCCCGCTCCGGGGCGATGGCCACCGCAATCGGGCTGTTCCTCAACCAGGTTCACCGCCACCGCACGCTGATCGGTGCCAAAGAGGTTATTTGAGCGACCGCCGAATGTAAGGTCCCTGCAAAGGGTCCCCGCAACGGGAGGTGGGGCGTGAAGAGGCTCAGCGGCTGGGACGCGGTGCTGTTGTACAGCGAGACGCCGAATGTGCACATGCACACCCTCAAAATTGCTGTGATCGAGCTGGACTCGAACCGGCGTGACTTCGATATCGATACGTTCCGCAGGGTCATCCACAGTCGGCTGTACAAGCTCGAGCCGTTCTGCTATCAGCTGGTCGAGATTCCGATGAAGTTCCATCACCCGATGTGGCGGGAGAACTGCGACGTCGACCTCACCTACCACATCCGGCCGTGGCGGCTGCCCGCACCGGGCGGTCGCGGCGAGCTCGACGAGGCGATCGGCGAGATCGCCAGCACACCCCTGGACCGCAGTCGCCCACTATGGGAGATGTATTTCGTCGAGGGGCTGGCCAATAACCGGATCGCGGTGGTCGGCAAGATCCATCACGCCCTCGCCGACGGAGTCGCTGCGGCGAACCTGCTGGCTCGCGGCATGGATCTGGCGCCCGGCCCGCAGGCCGGCCGTACCCGGTATACGCCCGATCCGGCACCGTCGGCGGGCGAGCTGATGCGGTCGGCGTTCGGCGATCATCTACGCCACCTCGGGCGGATCCCGGGGACCATCCGCTACACCGCGCAGGGTGTCGGCCGGGTCCGCCGCAGTACCCGCAAACTGTCGCCGGAGCTCACCCGCCCGTTCACTCCGCCGCCGACCTTCATGAACCACGTGCTCACACCGAAGCGTCAGTTCGCCACCGCCACCTTGGCGCTGGCCGACATCAAGGAGACCGGCAAGGCGCTCGGCGTCACGATCAACGACCTCGTGCTGGCACTCTCGAGCGGAGCGCTGCGCAAACTGTTGCTGCGCTATGACGCCAATGCTGACCACCCGCTGCTGGCCTCGGTCCCCATGAGCTTCGACTTCTCCCCGGACCGGATTTCCGGGAACCGTTTCAGCGGGGTGCTGGTGGCGCTACCGGTCGACGTCGACGACCCGCTGGAGCGGGTGCGGCGTTCCCACGACTTCGCCGCCTCCGCCAAAGAGAGTCACCAGCTCGTCGGGCCGGAGCTGATCAGCCGCTGGGCGGCGTACTTCCCGCCGGCGCCCGCGGAGTCGTTGTTCAGATGGCTGGCCGGCCATGACGGACAGAACAAGGTGCTCAACCTCAACATCTCCAACGTTCCGGGTCCGCGCGAACGCGGCCGGGTCGGCGGTGCGTTGGTCACCGAAATCTATTCGGTGGGCCCATTGACCGCCGGCAGCGGTCTGAACATCACCGTGTGGAGCTACGTCGACCAGCTCAACATCTCCGTGCTGGCCGACGGCACCACCCTCAACGACCCACATGAGCTGACCGACGCGATGATCGAAGAGTTCACCGAAATCCGTCGGGCAGCAGGACTTTCAGAACAACTGACCGTCGTCGAAATTGCGATGGCACAGGCTTAGTTCAACCGCTCGCGCAACTAACCGAGGAGAGCGAGCAGTTCGCTGCGCACCACTTTGCCGGTGCTGCTGCGGGGCAGCTCGGGAAGCACGACGATCTCGCGAGGGACCTTGTAGTTGGCCAGATTCTCCCGGACATGCTGCTTGAGGTCTTCCGGCGTGGCCGACCCCCCGTCGGTCAGCACGACGAACGCCGCCAGCCGTTGCCCGTACTGTTCGTCGTCAACCCCGAGCACGGCGGCCTCGGCGACGTCGCGGTGGGTTATCAGTGTCTTCTCCACCTCGATGGGGTAAACGTTCTCGCCACCGGAGACGATCATCTCGTCGTCGCGGCCCACCACGTAGAGCCGACCGGCCCCGTCGAGCCGGCCGACGTCGCCGGATGCCATGAACCCGCCGTGGAAATCCTTCGTGGTGCCGGAGGTGTAGCCGTCGAATCGGTTGGAGTTGCGCACGAAGATCTGCCCGACCTCGCCGGTGGGCACCGCGCGAAACTCCTTGTCGAGGATGCGGATCTCGGTTCCGCCCGCCGGCTTGCCTGCGGTGTCCGGTGCGGCCCGCAGATCCTGCGGCGTCGCGGTGGCGATCATGCCTGCCTCGGTGGCGTTGTAGTTGTTGTAAATCACGTCGCCGAACTCGTCCATGAACCCGGTGACGACGTCGGGGCGGATCCGGGAGCCGGACGCGGTGGCGAATCGAAGCGAGCGGCCGCTGTAGCGGCGACGCACCTCGTCGGGCAGGTCCATGATCCGGTCGAACATCACCGGCACCACGCACAGGCCGGTGGCCCGGTGGCGGTCGATCAGGTCGAGAGTGGCCTCCGGGTCGAACTTGCGTCGTGTCACCACCGTGCAGCCCAGCGACGCGGCGAAGACCAGCTGCGAAAAACCCCAGGCATGAAACATCGGCGCCACCACCACTGTGGTCTCCTCGGTGCGCCACGGTATGCGATCCAGAATTGTCTTTAGCTCGCTGGTGCCGCCGCCGGAATGCTTGGCGCCCTTGGGAGTTCCGGTGGTTCCCGACGTCAGCAGGATCAGTCTGCCGTTGCGCTCCCCTCTGGTTGGCCGTTGGCCGGCGTGGGCGACGATGAGCTTTTCGACAGTGCGGTCATGGCTGTCCGGACTCTCGGTCCAGGCGACGATGCGCGTCGCGTCGGGCCGGTCGCTCAGTGCCCGGTCCACCGAATCGGTGAACTCCTCGTCGTAAATCACCGCCTCGGCGCCCTCGCGGTTGACGACCTCGGCCAGCGCCGGCCCGGCGAACGACGTGTTGAGCAGCAGTACGTCGGCGCCGATCCGGTTGGCCGCCACCAACGCCTCGACAAAACCGCGATGGTTGCGGCACATGATCCCGACCACAGACGGGGCGCCGCCGGGCAACTCCTGCAACGCCGCCGCTAACGCGTCGGAGCGCCGGTCGAGCTCACCGAAGGTCAGTGTCCCGAGTTCGTCGACGAGCGCTGCGCGCTCGGGGCAACGTTGCGCCGACATTGCGAACCCGCTTGTGGCCGAGAGGTGTTCGCGGCGGGCCGCGGCGGCGATCCGGACATATTTGTCCGGGCGCAACGGCGCGATGATCCCGGCACGGATCATGGTGGTCAACAGACCCACGGTACGGCTAGCCGATCACCGGCAGGAGACGGTCGCGGGCCAACGTGTCGAGCGCCTTCTGCATGACGTGGCGGACGTGGGCGTCGACCTCGTCGATGTCAGGGTGTTCGCCGAACTCGGCCGCGACGTCGATCGGCTCGAGCACCTGCATGACGATCTTCGTCGGCAGCGGCAGGTTGGGCGGCACCACCGCGGAGAGCCCGAACGGGAAACCGACCGAGATCGGCAGGATCTTCACCCGCATCAGCTTGTCCAACCGCAGCGCGTGAGCCAGTCCCGTGCCGCGGGACAGGTAGATCTGGCTTTCCTGTCCGCCGATGGCCACCGTCGGGACGATCGGCACGCGGGCGTTAAGCGCCGCCCGGACATAGCCGGTGCGGCCGTCGAAGTCGATCGTGTTCTCCGACAGGGTCGGTCGGTACACGTCGTAGTCGCCGCCCGGGAAAACCACCACTACCCCGCCGGAGCGCAGCGCCTCGTCGGCGTTCTCGTGGTTGGCGTGGATGAAGCCGGTTCGGAGGAAGAACTCGCCGATCGGGCCGGTGAACATGACGTCGTGGCCCAGCGTGTAGATCGGGCGGTCATACCCGAACTTCTGGTAGAAGTCGGTGGCAAAAACCGGCACGTCCATCGGGAACAGCCCGCCGGAGTGGTTGGACACCACCAGCGCACCGCCCGGCGGGAACGAGTCCAGTCCGCGCACCTCCGAGCGGTGGTAACCCTTGATGAGCGGACGGATCCACCCGATCACGCGTTCGGTCAGGCCGGGATCCCATTTCGAGGTCTCGGTCGGGTCGACATCGGTAGCAGTCATGTCGCTGTGATGTTAGCCGAGCGCGGCGCGACCCGGTTGCGGCCAGTCGATACGATCAGTCGACACCCACTGATTGAAGGAGCGTCGCACCGTCGTGAGCACCGTGAACGAAGACCTCCCAGTTCTGGTCGAGCAGCGCGGCCGGATCCTGATCATCACCATCAACCGGCCACAGGCCAAGAACGCGGTCAACGCCGCGGTCAGCAAGGGCCTGGCCGATGCGATGGACCGGCTCGACGGCGATCCGGACCTGTCCGTGGCGATCCTGACCGGGGCCGGCGGCTCCTTCTGCGCGGGCATGGACCTCAAGGCGTTCGCGCGCGGCGAGAACGTCGTCGTGGCAGGTCGTGGCTTGGGCTTCACCGAACGTCCGCCGACCAAACCGCTGATCGCCGCCGTCGAAGGCTACGCACTGGCCGGCGGCACCGAACTGGCGTTGGCCACCGACTTGATCGTGGCGTCGACGGACTCGGCGTTCGGCATCCCGGAGGTCAAACGCGGACTGGTCGCCGGGGGCGGGGGACTGTTGCGGTTGCCGCAGCGCATCCCGTATGCGATCGCAATGGAGCTGGCGTTGACCGGCGACAACCTGCCCGCCGAACGGGCGCATGCGCTGGGGCTGGTCAATGTGCTGGCCGAGCCGGGAACGGCGCTGGACAAGGCGATCGAGCTGGCCGAGAAGATCACCGCCAATGGTCCGCTGGCGGTGGCCGCGACCAAGCGGATCGTCGTCGAGTCACGCGGCTGGAGCCCGGAAGCCATGTTCGCCGAACAGATGAAGATCTTGATGCCGGTGTTCGCGTCCAACGACGCCAAAGAAGGCGCGATCGCGTTCGCCGAAAAACGCCCGCCACGTTGGACAGGCACCTGAGTCGGGCAATATGGCCAGTGCCATGACCGGGCCGGACATCGACATCGCGGCGTATTTCGCCCGCATCGCCTACTCCGGCCCGGTTGATCACTCGCTGCGGACGTTGACCGCGCTGGTGGCCGCCCATGTGCGCCGCATCCCGTTCGAGAACCTCGACCCGCTGCTCGGGATACCGGTGACCGAGCTGCACCCGCAGGGTCTGATGGACAAGCTGGTGCGTCGCCGCCGCGGCGGCTACTGCTACGAGCACAACAACCTGATGCGATATGTGCTGGAAGACTTGGGCTTTCGGGTCGACGCCTTGGCTGCGCGGGTGGTGTGGATGAGCCCGCTCGGGCTGGAGGGACCGCCGACCGCGCAGACCCACCAGGCGCTGGCGGTGCGTATCCCCGGGATCGACGACGTCTTTCTTGTCGACGTCGGCTTCGGCGGACAGACCCTGTCATCGCCGCTTCGCCTGACGGCCGGGCCGATCCAGCAGACCCCGCATGAGCCGTACCGGCTGCGCACTCACGATCGCGGCTACGTGTTGGAGGCGATGGTGCGCGATCGGTGGCAGCCGTTGTACACCTTCACCACCGATCCGACTCCGCTGATCGACCTGGAAGTCGGAAGTTGGTATGTGTCAACACATCCGGCATCGATCTTCGTCACCGGGCTGAGCGCGGCGCTGGTCACCGACGATGCCAGGTGGAACTTGCGCGGGCGCAACCTCGCCGTGCACACCGGCGGCGACACCGAGCGCATCCGCTTCGACACCGCTGAACAGGTACTCGAGGCGCTGACCGAGCGGTTCGGGATCGACCTGTCCGGCCTCGGGGATGTGGAGGCCCGGGTCGCGCAGGTGCTCGACAATTAGTCGTTGAGTCTGCGGCTACCAGGCAGAAGTGCGGGCAGGCTCAAGTGATCGCTGCAACACCTGATTCGTTCGAAAGGGTGTTGCCTCGTGGGTCGTCAGATTGGGTTCCGTAGTACTGGTGTGCATCTGGACGTCGAGTCGGCGGCGTCGGTGCAT
>NZ_JBOHHI010000116.1:0-14712 GCF_050700595.1 Mycobacterium sp. | reverse complement strand
GCCTATACCGACGGCCGGGTCGCCGAGGAACAGATGTCGGCGCTGTTGATGGCGATCTTCTTGCGCGGCATGGACCACGACGAGACGGCGCAATGGACCGCGGCCATGCTGGCCTCCGGTGAGCGGATGGACTTCACCGGCCTGCGCCGCGACGGCAAGCCGTTGACGACCGTGGACAAGCACTCCACCGGCGGGGTCGGTGACAAGGTCACGCTGCCGCTGGTGTCGGTCATCGCCGCGTGCGGCGGCGCGGTGCCACAGGCCTCCGGCCGGGGGCTCGGCCACACCGGCGGAACGTTGGACAAGCTGGAATCGATCGCGGGCTTCACCGCTGATCTGTCCAACCACCAAGTGCGCCAACAACTCTGCGATGTCGGCGCGGCTATCTTTGCGACAAGCCGGCTGGCGCCTGCCGACGCCAAGCTCTACGCGCTACGTGACATCACCGGCACGGTGGAGTCGTTGCCGCTGATCGCCAGCTCGGTGATGAGCAAAAAGCTGGCCGAGGGGGCGGGCGCGCTGGTGCTCGACGTGAAGGTCGGATCCGGCGCATTGCTGCGCTCGGAATCGCAGTGCCGTGAGCTGGCAGAAACCTTGATCGCGCTGGGGGCGGCGCATCGGGTGCCGACGCATGCGCTGCTGACCGACATGAACTGCCCGCTGGGCACCGCGGCCGGCAATGCGCTGGAGGTCGCCGAGTCGCTGGAGGTGTTGGCCGGCGGCGGGCCCCCCGACGTGGTGGAGCTGACCCTGGCGCTGGCCGCCGAGATGCTGCAGATCGCCGGGATCGATGGCCGTGATCCGGCCCAGACGCTGGGTGACGGCACCGCGTTCGACCGATTCCGGGCGCTGGTCGCCGCGCAGGGCGGTGACTTGTCGGTACCGTTGCCGATTGGGGTGTGTTCGGAGACCGTCACGGCACCTCGGGGCGGCACAATGGGCGACATCGACGCGATGGCGGTGGGGCTGGCGGTATGGCGGCTCGGCGCGGGCAGGTCCCGTCCGGGCGAGCGGGTGCAGCCCGGCGCCGGAATCCGGATCCACCGTAGGCCCGGAGAGCCGGTGGCGCCTGGCGGGCCGCTGTTCACGCTGTACACCGATACGCCGGAACGCTTCGCCGCGGCGATGGCCGAACTGGACGGCGGCTGGAGCGTCGGGGACACCCCGCCGGTCCGGCGGCCCCTGATCATCGACCGGATCACCTCTTGACGACACCGCTGACCCTGGAGATGGTCCAGCAGGCGCCCAAGGCGCTGTTGCACGACCACCTCGACGGCGGGCTGCGCCCGGCTACCGTGATCGACATCGCCGGCCGGGTCGGTTACGACGAGCTGCCCGCTATCGATGTCCACGAGTTGGGCCGCTGGTTTCACAACGCGTCATACAGTGGCTCCCTGGAGCGCTACCTCGAGCCGTTCTCCCACACTGTGGCGGTGATGCAGACCCCCGACGCGCTACACCGGGTCGCCTATGAGTGCGTGGAGGACCTGGCCGCCGATTCGGTGGTCTATGCCGAGGTCCGGTTCGCTCCGGAGCTGCACATCGAGCGCGGGCTGTCGTTCGACGACGTCGTCGACGCCGTGCTGGCCGGATTCACCGACGGCGAGAAGGCCGCCGCCGCCGGAGGCCACCCGATCACGGTGCGCTGCCTGGTCACCGCGATGCGCCACACCGCGCTGTCCCGGGAGATCGCCGAGCTGGCGATCCGGTTCCGCGACAAGGGCGTGGTCGGATTCGACATCGCCGGCGCGGAGGCCGGCTATCCGCCCACCCGGCACCTGGACGCCTTCGAATACATGCGAGACCACAACGCCCGCTTCACTATTCACGCCGGTGAGGCGTTCGGGCTGCCGTCCATCCACGAGGCGATCGCGTTCTGCGCCGCCGACCGGCTCGGACACGGGGTGCGGATCGTCGACGACATCGAGGTCGAGCCTGACGGTCGCGTCCGCCTCGGCCGGCTGGCAGCTATCCTGCGGGACAAGCGGATTCCGTTGGAACTGTGCCCCAGCTCCAACGTGCAGACCGGTGTGGTCGACTCTATTGCCGAGCATCCATTCGACCGCCTGGCGCGGGCCCGGTTCCGGGTGACCATCAACACCGACAACCGGCTGATGAGCGACACCTCGATGAGCCGCGAGATGCACCGGCTGGTGGAAGCATTCGGCTACGGGTGGAGCGATCTCGAGCGGTTCACCATCAATGCGATGAAGTCGGCATTCATCCCGTTCGACGAGCGGCTGGCGATCATCGACGGAGTGATCAAGCCGCGGTTCGCGGTGCTGATCGGATAGCGCAGTGGCGGCTACCGACTCGGCGTTCGACTTCGTCGGCGTTGTGGTGGAGCGTGGCGGGGTGCGGCGGTGTCGCCCCAGATCGAAACGACCAAGGCCACCAGGCTGGTGTTTTTGCCCGGCGCCATGACCGGGCTCATTTTGGCGGGGGTGTCCCCGGTGCAGGCCGTGCTCGTGCAGGCGGTGGTGATGTTCCTCATCCTGGGGTCGGTCGCGATCACCACCGTCGGGGTCGCGCTCGGCCTGGTGCGACGGGTGTTCACCCACGACCACCGGCTGCTGCCGCTGGGCAACCGCGCGGAGACTACCGCCCGCGGCCAGACCGGCTCACCGGGCCACTATGCTGCTGACGCGTGGCACGCTACATCTCGATCACGCTGACCAAGCGCAACGTGTCCTGCCGGGCGCGGCTGCTCGATGATCAGGCGCCGCGCACCTGCGCCGCGGTCTGGGATGCGCTGCCGGTCGTCGGCCAGGCGTACCACGGCAAGTACGCCCGCAACGAGGTGTACACGTTGCTGCCGCCGCTCGGTGCACCCGGACGGGAAAACTGTACGGTGACACCGATTCCCGGGGATGTGTGCTTCTTCGGCTTCGAGGCGTCCGAAATCGGCAACCCGGCGTACGGTTATGACGAAGGCTCCGAGGCCCATTCGCCGCAGGGTGCCACCGACTTGGCAATCTTCTACGGCCGCAACAACTTACTGATCAACGGCGACATCGGCTGGGTGCCCGGCAATGTATTCGCCACGATCGAAGAGGGCCTGACCGAGATCGCCGCCGCCTGCAACGACCTGTGGATGGGCGGTGCGATCGGCGAGCAGTTGGCCTTCGCGCGCGCTTAGGGCCGGTTCGCGCAACTCTCAGCCCAGGACGTGCTCGGCGAATCGCCCCACGGCCAGGACCAGGTCGTCGCTGTGCCGGGGGCCGACGATCTGCATGCCGATCGGGAGCCCGTCACCGGTCTGCCCGACCGGGATACTCAGCGTTGGCTGCTGGGTCATGTTGAACGGGTAGCTGAACGGCGTCCACTGCGCCCACCAACGCATCCCGGAGCCCGGCGGCACGTCGTGGCCGGCGGCGAAGGCGGGGATCGGCGTCGTCGGGGTGATCAGCAGGTTGTGCGTCTCGTGGAACTGACCCATCGTCAGACCCAAATCGACGCAGACCTGCCGGGCATCCAGAAAGTCGACACCCGATACCGACAGGCCCCGGTCCCACATGGCCGCCAGGCCGGGGTCGACGAGTTCGCGCGCCTGGTCACCGTAGCTGCGCAGGCTGGCGGCCACCCCAGTGGCCCACACCGTCTCGAAAGCGTCGATCGGATCGGCGAAACCCGGATCGGCCTCGACGACGTCCAGCCCCGCATCGGCCAGCGCCCGCACCGCCGCCGCCACCGACGACGCGATCTCGGGGTCGACGTCGGCGTAGCCCAGCGTCGGTGAGTAGGCGACACCCAATCCGAGGACCTCACGGTAGATTTCACCTCGATAGGTGGCCGCCGTCGGCGGCAGCGAGGTCGGATCGCGATGGTCGGGCAACGCGATGATGTCCATCAACATCGCCGCATCCTCGACCGTTCGGGTGATCGGCCCGCCGTGCGCCAGCGGCCCGAACGGGCTGATCGGGTACATCGGAACCCGCCCGTGCGTGGGCTTGAAGCCGACCACCCCGCAGAAGCTCGCGGGAATCCGGATGCTGCCGCCGCCGTCGGTGCCGACGGCCACCGGCGCCATTCCGGCCGCCACGGCGGCGGCGGAGCCACCCGACGAGCCGCCCGCGGTCCGGGTGGTATCGGCGGGATTTCGGGTGATGCCGGTCAATGGGCTGTCGGTGACCCCCTTCCACGCCAGCTCAGGCGTCGTGGTCTTACCGAGGATCACCATGCCGTCGTTTCGGATCTTGGCCACCGCCGGGCTGTCCTCGGGCCAGGGGCCGGCGGCGTCGGTGAGCCGCGAGCCGCGCAGGGTCGGCCAGCCGGCCGTGCGGAACACGTCTTTGATGGCCACCGGTACCCCGTCGAGCAGTCCCTTGGTGTAGTTGCCGCGCCACCGGGCCTCGGACTTGCGTGCCTGCGCCAGCGCGGCTTCCTCGTCGACCAGGCAGAAGGCGTTGATCTCAGCGTCGCGTTCGGCGATGACCGACAGCGCAGCCGCGGTTACCTCGACCGGGGAGAGTTCGCCGGAGGTGTAGGCGGCGACCATCTGCAGCGCAGTCAAATCGGTGGGCTCAGTCATATGCGCCGCTCCTTCTCATCGCTGCGCTCTGCATCGTCGCCGGCGCGTAGCCGCGGTGCTTGTCGACGACGTTGCACAGCGGTTGGCCGGATCGGTACCGCCGGAAGTTTGCGATGAACTGCTGTTGCAGTTCGCTTCTCCACCCGTGCACGTCGCCGCTGTTATGCGGGGTCACAACGATATTCGGGCAGCTCCAGAGCGGGTGGCCGGGCGGCAGCGGTTCGGGGTCGACGACGTCGAGCGCCGCACCGGCGATTCGCCCCGCCTGCAGCGCGGCCACCAGCGCATCTGTGACGACCAGCTCACCACGGCCGACGTTGATCAGCCGCGCCCGCGACGGCATGGCGGCGAGTGTGTCGGCGTCGACGATCCCGCGGGTCTGCGGGGTCAACGGCGCGGCGAGCACCACGTAGTCGGCATCGGCCACCGCGGCGGGCAGGTCGCTGGTGATCTCGCCGAAGTCCTCATCGGTGCGGGTTGTCCGCCCGACACCGCGCACCTGCATGCCGGCGGCCCGCAACAGCTGCGCGATCGCACGGCCCACCGGCCCGGCGCCCACGATGGTCACCGTGGCGCCGGCAATCGGTTCCGATTCGAAGTGCTGCCAACGCTGCGCTTCCTGGGCGCGCATCGACCGGCGAAAATCCTTGGCGAAGCTCAAGATCTGCCCGAGGACGTACTCGGCGATCGGCCGTTCGAAAATCCCGCGGGAATTGGTGACGACGACATCGCTGTCGATCAGTTCGTTGAAGAGCACCGCGTCCACCCCGACGGCCGCGACCTGCACCCAGCGCAGCGAATCGGCCGCCGGCCAGGCTGACCGCAGCGCCGACGAGGTGAAGTCGTAGACGAACAGCACATCGGCCCCGGAAAGCGCGTCGGCAAGTCGTGCCGACGGGACCATCCGCAGCTCGGCGTCTGCGTCGATCGGGGAGAGCTGGGCGGGGATGGACTCGCCATGCTGGACCGTGACGACCGACCGCGCGCCCACATTGACACGGTAGGAACGCATCGTATGATTGTCAACAATCCAGGGTTGGCCTGGAGTGGTGCGTGGAGTTGGGGCCACCCATGGATCTGTCCACTTTGCCCGAGTTCGAGGGCCCAGCCGAGCAGCGTGGCATCGGCATCATCGCGCCTTTCGATTTGGCGATAGAACGTGAGCTGTGGCGATGGGTGCCGGTCGAGGTGTCCCTGCACCTGGCCCGCACCCACTACGAACCGGTTCCGGTGAGCCGGTTGATGGCCGAACTGGTCTCCAACACAAGCCATCTGGAGGCGGCGACTCGTGACGTGTTGCACGTGGAGCCGGAGGTGGTCGCTTATCTGTGCGCCTCGGGCAGCTTCGTCAACGGTGTCGAGTATGAAAAGACGCTGGTCGCCGCCATCGAAGCGGCCGGCGCCAAGGCGGCCGTCACGACGTCGGGTGCACTCGCGGAAGCCATTATCGCGCTGAAGATTTCGCGGGTCTCGGTGATCACGCCCTACGACGAGGAGTTGACGGAGTTGCTCGGTGTCTTTCTCGACCAGCTCGGCGTAACGGTGTTGCACTCCGACTATCTGGGCCTCGGCGGCGGCATCTGGAAGGTGAACTACCGCACGGTGGCCGAACGGATCCTGGCCGCCGACCGACCTGATGCGCAGGCTATCTTCGTGAGCTGCACGAACCTGCCGACCTACGACATCATCGATCCGCTGGAGAAAATGCTCGGCAAGCCGATCCTCACGGCCAATCAGCTGACCATGTGGGCGTGCCTGGGCCGGATGGACCTGCCGATGATGGGCCCGGGCCGGTGGCTGCGCGACGTCTTCGCCGAGGCGGAGCGATGACAGTCGGCTTCATCTACCCCGACCACGCCGCGGAGTCGGATTACCCGTTGGCCGCCGAAATGCTCGGTGCAGACCTGGTCGTAGTGCATACCTACGGAACCGACCTGCACGCCGTCGCGGAACTACGCGACCTCGGGAGCCCGGCCAAGCTGGCCGAGGGCGTGGAACTGCTGCGGCCGCACCGGCCCACCGCGGTGATGTTCGCCTGCACGTCGGGCGGTTTCGTGTACGGGCCGGACGGTGCGGCCGACCAGATCGCCGGACTGGCCGCGGTCGCCGGGGTTCCCGCGTCGAGCACGTCGTTCGCCTTCGTGCACGCTTTGAGCACGCTGGGCTGCTCGCGGGTGGCCGTCGCGGCCAGCTATCCACAAGAGATCGCTCAACTGTTCGTGGATTTCCTTGCCGCACATGGCATCAGCGTCGAGTCGATGGGCAACGCCGGAATCGACACCGCTGCCGAAGTGGGACGCCTTACTCCCGAGCAGGTGCAAGCACTGGCGCTGGCCAACGACAACCCCAATGCCGACGCGCTGCTGATTCCCGACACCGCGATGCACACTGTGGCGCAGGTCGATGAACTCGAGCAGTTGCTCGGTAAGCCGGTGCTGACCGCCAACGCGGTCACGGTGTGGGAGGGTCTGCGCATCGCCGGAATACCGCAGCGCGTCGCGGGCCTGGGCAAGCTGTTCACATGACGGTGTCGGAGCCGGCCGCGTTCGCGCCGCTCAGTAGGCAATCGACCGCCGAGTTGATCGCCGATCGGCTGCGCGAGGCGATCACCCGCGGCCAGTTAGCCCCCGGTCAGCAGCTCGGCGAGGCCAGCCTCGCGGCGCAGTTTGCGGTGTCCCGCGGCCCGCTGCGTGAGGCAATGCAGCGCCTGGTGGCGGAGGGGCTGGTGCGCAGCGAACGCCACCGCGGCATCTTCGTCGTCGAGCTCACCGAAGCCGACGTGCGCGACGTCTACCGGTTGCGCAAGGCCATCGAGCATGCCGCGATCGAAGAGATCTGCCTGGGTGGCGCTCGCGCGGCCAGTGATGCCGGGGCCCGGCTCGGGGTAGCGGTCGACGCGATGATCGCCGCGGCCGCCCACCAGGATGCTGCGGCAGTGGCGGACGCCGATCAACAGTTCCATGAGGTGCTGGTGGCCTGCGCGCAAAGCTCGCGGCTACACCGCGCCATGCGGACCCTGCTCTCAGAAACCCGGATGCTGCTCGGTGAACTCAAGGACGCCTACCCGGATCCGGGTGAACAGGTCGCCGAACACATCGCGCTGCGCGACGCCATCGGTGCCGGTGACTGGGCCACTGCGTTGCGGCTGATCGACGAGCACCTGGACGACGGGGCCCGTCGGCTGCTGGCCCGCCGCGGGGCGCCACTAGATCGCCGTGGCGATCGCCAGCGCGGCGAAGCCGGGCGCAGCGGGGCGCCACCAGATAACTGAGCCGTTATTCGCGCCTGAGCCGACCCTCCACGAACCGGTCCAGCTCCTCCCACTCGCGCACTGCCTTGGCATACGGCGGCGCGGGTTTGCTCACCGAGCCCGGCTCCAGAACGTGGGCCACCAGCCTGCCCAGTGGGCGCTCGGTGACGAGCGCCTTGTCGACGGTGTTGTCCTCGGCGTATTCGCCGACGTCGCGAAGCAACTCAACGGCCAGGTCGAGCTGGTCACGGTCCACCGCGTCGGGCCCGTCAGCGAAGTCGTCGGCGAGGCCGTTCAGCACATAGACGTTGTCGTCGCTGATGTCGACCTGCAGCGAGCCGTCGGTGGCGGCGGTGCGGATGTCGTCGTAGGTGCTCAGGTCGGACAGGTCGTGGTCGTGCTCGTCGGCGAGATAGCGGGCCAGCGCCCGCTCCGAGCTGAACACGCTGATCCGCCCGTTGCGGCCCAGAAAGATCGGGCGGTCGTCGAGATAGCAGCGAAGTGTGTAGAACGTTCCGGCGCCGGTCATGATTCGGATCGGGTCGATGCCGACTGTCGACCAGAAGTCCTCGTCGCCGCCCAGCACCGCAGTGTCCCCGGCGGCGCGGGTTTCCGGGTCGGCAACGTCTTCGGCGGTCTCAGCGGCCTCGGCCGGTTCTTCGTCGTCGGTGACTTCTTCGTCTTGTTCTTCCTGTTCCTCCTCTTCCTCGTGGGGCTCGCTCAATTCGGCGGCGGCCCGCGCGGACGCCGCGGCATCGACGTCGGGCGTGCTGACAATGCCGTCGACGGCGGCCAGCACGTCGTCCCAGCTGCGGGCGATGATCTCGGCGATGGCATTCCAGCGCCGCAGGCCCGCTTTACCGGTGAAGTGGCCGATGCCGCCGGCCAGGGTGCCCAGGCTCGGGTTGCCGTTGAAGAACTTCATCACCGCCGTCAGCTCGCACACCGACCCGATGGACGACACGATCGCCAGCGTGGTCGCTAACGCGGTGACCGACTCTTCGGTCGGCTTCTCCGAGACCACGTCTTCGACCGCGATCAGGTCGAATTGCTTGTCCTCCGCGGGGTCCAGCTTGTGGGCGTTGGCCTGCATCAGCGCTTTCCAGCCGGGGTGGTCGACCAGATCGTTGTCGGAGTTGGTGTGCACGAATCCGGCCAGGTCGGCGACGGTTTCGAAGCCATACAGGTCGTCGTCCTTGCCCAGAAACGCCTCCCATTCGTCGCCGGAGTCGCGCCAGCGGGGCGCCCACACGGTATAGCGGTCACCAGCGGTCACGCTCAGGACAATCGGTACAAGGTCAACAGCCATGCGGCACAGAATAACGACGACCGCCCCGAAGAGCCGGAGCGGGCCAGCCCGGCGACGATGCAGAGCGCGTAGCGCGATGAGGAGGAGCCGGGCAATCGAGTTCAGCCGGTCCAGATGTCCGTGATGGCCGGCGCCCGGGTCGCCAAGCCGAGTTTGGGCAGCCCGTACATCTGCTCCAGGGTGGACAACACGTTGTAGTGGCTGATCGGCTCACGGTAAGTGCCGGGCCGGATGTTGGCGCCGTAGAAGACCGTCGGGATCTGGTTGCGTTCGGTGTTGTCGTCCTCATCCCAGGTCAGAATCAGCAGGCTGTTGTTGGCTTTCGCCCACTCCGCGTACGCCGACAGGTTCTGCTGCAGCCATCGGTCGCCTTGTGCGATCGAGCCGTCGTGCATGTCGTTGTCGACATTGGGAATGACGAACGACAGGGTGGGCAGGCCGGCGTAGTTCTGGGGTGGCGGGAAAGCCGAGAACGGCAGCGAATTAGTGCGCGGAATGTTGGTGAAGTTGACCCACGGCGCATGCTTGCGCGCATATTTGGCGGAGCTGCAGACCAGCGAGCCGACGGCGGGCAGGCTCTCGGCGAACCCGACGAAGGTGCGTCCCGAGGCCAGCAACTGCGCCCCGAGGTTCGGAGTGGCGCCGGCGTTGACCGGGCAACTGTTCTCCTTGACTCCCAGGGTGCTCCCGGCGAACAGCGCGAGATAATTTGGTTCGCTCGGATGGACCTCGGCGAACGACTGGGTCATCGACGCGCCGCCCGCAGCCAGTGAATTGATATAGGGCGCCGACGCATTACCGATGACATTCGAGTAGGAACGGTTCTCTTCGACCACGATGACGACATGCGCGGGGGACGGGACGGTGGCGGCGGTGAAGTCCATCGGCCCCGGGAAATGCCCTGGCGGCCAGGAGATCAGCGTGGCAAAGACCATCAGTACGCCGGATAGGCTGACCGCTCGATACCGTTTGCCGTTTCGCCATCGCCGGCGCCGCATGGCGGGAGTATATGGGCGTTGTTCCCGCTGGCGGGTGCACGTGCGTGCGTGTCGGGCCGGGAAGCGTGACGGGCGGCCTGCCCCGAATCGGATTCAGCCTGTACAGCAACCCTCAGCGATTACGGCCGCCTCGCTGCGTGAGCCAGATGGTTAACGCGACGGAGGCGACCACGGCCGCAATGAGCAGGATCTCGGTTGTCATCGCACTAATCTAGCGGTGAGCAAGAGCAAGCTTGTCCGTGCCGGGCTCCTGGCAGTTACCTGAGCCAATGCTGTCGATGTGCTAATGATGGGGTGACCAAGCCTTCTCGCTCGCATACGCTGTCACCGACTTGCAGCAACGTCAACAAGGAGGTTCGGGCGCTGCCCAACCAATGGTTGCCGTCGCGGTGGCTGCTGCCGCAGTGGTGGTTACGCGGAGAAACAGAGTCACCAGCGAACGCTGCAAGCGGATTGAAACGGTGCGGGAAATGAGCACAGCAACTCTCATCGTCATCGCCCTTATCCAGGGTGTCATCGCTGCCGCGTTCTGGACGGCATTGCATCTCGGGCTTACTGCTCGGACCAGTTCTCGGCGTGATCGGCATATTCATCGTGGCCGTGCAACGCCCAAACCTCCCGCAACCATCGGCAGGGATGCGTGCAACGCGGTACTCGAGACGCAATGCCTTGCAGGACATTCCACATGGCCAGCTGCTTGATGAGCGGCTAGCGCACCGCACGGGCGTCCGCGGTGCATGGTTGCCGTCACCTATAAACAGCTATTTTCTGATCCACGCGGTGCGAACGTTACTGGCCGAAGTCACGTTGTTAGCCGACGAGGGCTGGATCAGGGGGGCACCGGCTTCCCGGACCCCACGGTCGACGACTATCTGAGGGGCACCGCTGATCTCCGGGCAACCGCTCATCGACCTCGCCGGCGTGTTTTTCGACGTCTTCAACTTCTTCGGCGCCTAAGCCGCGGCCACCCCGAACGACCCCATTGATGGCCCTCGACGCGCTGCGCGTCCCCACTTTCGCGGGGACCGCCTGCATCGTCGGCGGGCGTAGGGTCAAGACCCGTGGACATTCGCGTCGTTGACCACCCGCTGGCCGGGGCCCGACTGACCACACTTCGCGACGAGCACACCGATAGTGCGGCGTTTCGCGCAGCGTTGCGCGATCTGACGTTGATGTTGGTCTACGAAGCCACCCGGGATGCGCCGCGCGAGACGGTCATGGTGCACACACCACTGGCCGGGGCAGCCGGGACGCGGTTGGCCAAACCACCGCTGCTGGTGCCGGTGCTGCGGGCCGGGCTGGGCATGGTCGATCAGGCGCATGCGCTGCTGCCTGAGGCGCGAGTCGGGTTCGTCGGCGTCGCCCGCGACGAGGAAACCGTACGGCCCGTACCGTATCTGGAGTCGCTGCCCGACGATTTGAGCGCGCAGCCGGTGATGGTGCTTGATCCGATGCTGGCCACCGGAGGGTCGATGATCTACACCATCGGGTTACTGCAGCGCCGCGGCGCCGACGATGTCACCGTGGTCTGTGTGGTCGCCGCACCGGAAGGCATTGCCGCCCTGGAGAAAGCCGCACCGGCCGTGCGGATGTTCACGGCTGCCATCGATGAGCGGCTCAACGAAAATGCCTACATCGTACCGGGTCTCGGCGACGCGGGAGATCGCCAATTCGGACCGCGTTGAGTTATCAGCGCCGCGCCAGGTCAACCAGTTCGTCGCGGAGCGCCACCGCACGCCGGCGTGCGTTGTCCAGGTCTTCGGCCGCTGCGCAGCGAACCTCGAGGTAGCACTTGAGTTTCGCCTCGGTGCCCGACGGCCGAACCACCATCCGTACCCATGTGTCGCCGGCACCGCCGGTGAAGACCAGCGCATCGGTGCGTGGCTGTAGATCGGTTGTGCTGGCGGCGAACCCGGCCAACCGTCTGGGCGGGTCGGTCCGCAGCCGACGCATCAGCGTGGCCGCCTCGTCGACGTCGGCCACCGGTCGCGATACGGCGGCGACCACATGCACGCCGTGGCGGCGCGCCAGGTCGTCGAGCACGTCAGGCACCGAACGGCGGGCGCGTTTCAGTGACGCGACCAGATCAGCGGCCAGCACCGCGGCGCTGATGCCGTCCTTGTCCCGGACCGCGTCCGGGTCGACGCAGTGCCCGATCGCCTCCTCGTAGGCGTAGATCAACGTGGCACCGGTGAGGTTCGCGTCGGCGCGGGCCAGCCATTTGAAACCGGTCAGTGTCTCAACGTGGCGGGCACCGTAGTGGGCGGCGATCGCGGCCAGCAACCGTGACGACACCACGGTGCTGGCCACCACGCTGGTCGTCGGACTGTCGACGTAAGAGAGAAGATAATCGCCCAACAGCCAACCGGTTTCGTCGCCGGAGAGCATCCGCCACCCCGTGGGGGTCGGTATCCCGACCGCGCAGCGGTCAGCGTCGGGATCCAGCGCGATCGCGAGGTCGGCGTCGACGTCGGCGGCCAGGTCCAGCAGCGCGTCGGCGGCACCGGGCTCTTCGGGATTGGGAAAGCCGGCGGTGGGAAAATCGGGATCGGGCGCGAACTGCGCGGCAACCGTGTGCACGTCGTCGAAGCCGGCGCGGCGCAGTGTCTCGACGGCAACCGCACCGCCCACCCCGTGCAGCGGTGTCAGCGCCATCCGGACCGAACCCGCCGAACGTCGTACCTGCGCAGCCCGTTCGCTGTAACGGTCGACCAGCCAACCGCCGGAGGGCTGGACGTGGGCGCGGGCAATCAGGTCGGCGAACGGCGCCGCCGACATCGCGGTTTCGATCTCCCGGTCGGTCGGTGAGACGATCTGAACGCCGCCGTCGAAGTACACCTTGTAGCCGTTGTCGGTTGGCGGGTTGTGCGAGGCGGTGATCTGGATCCCGGCCGCGGCAGGAAGGTGCCGCACTGAGAACGCAAGCACCGGAGTCGGCACCGGGTCAGGCAATAGGACCACCGAAAAACCCTCGGCAGCAAGTACTTCCGCTGTTGCAGTGGCGAATTCCGTTGATCCGTGTCTAGCGTCGCGGCCGACGACCACGATCGAGCCGGCCTGCCCGCGGTCTTTGAGCACCATCGCAACCGCCCAGGTGGCCCGCATTACCACCGCGAGGTTCATCGCGTCCGGACCGGCCCGCACCGGACCTCGCAGCCCCGCAGTGCCGAATGTCAACGGCCGGGCGAACCGCGCCGACAGTTCCCCGGCGTCGCAGCCGGCCAATTCGGCGGCCATCGCCGGGTCGGGATCGTGCGCGATCCATTCCTCCGGTGTCATGGCGCCGCTCCTCCTCATCGCTTCGCTCTGCATCGTCGCCGGCGCGCGTCATGGCGCCGCTCCTCAGAGCCGGGCGACGACGTCGGCCAGCAACGAACCGATCCGGGTCGCCGCGGCGGCACCGGCGGCCAGCACCTCGACATGGCTGAGCGGCTCGCCGGTAATCCCGGCCGCCAGATTGGTCACCAGTGACACACCCAGCACCTCGGCGCCCGCCGCGCGCGCCGCGATCGTCTCGTGCACGGTCGACATGCCGACCAGGTCGGCGCCCAGTACTCGCAGCATTCGGATTTCGGCTGGTGTCTCGTAGTGCGGGCCGGGCACGCCCGCGTACACCCCTTCGGCCAGCGCCGGGTCGATCTGGCGGGCGAGGGCCCGCAGCCGCGGCGCGTACGCGTCGACCAGATCGACGAACTGCGGGCCGACCAGCGGGGATCGCGCGGTCAGATTCAGGTGGTCGCTGATCAGCACCGGCTGGCCGACCTCGAAGTCCGCGTGCAGACCGCCGGCCGCGTTGGTGAGCACGACGACGCGCGCGCCCGCAGCGCAGGCCGCCCGCACCGGATGCACGACGTGCAGCAGGTCATGGCCTTCGTAGGGATGCGAGCGGCCGGCCAGCACCAGCACCCGATGCCCGCTGATGACAATCGACAACACCTGACCGGTGTGCCCGACCGCGGTAGGTGGCGCGAAACCGGGCAGTTCGGCCATCGGCAGCACAGCAGTTGGCGAGCCGAGCGCCGCAATGGCCGGCGCCCATCCCGACCCGAGCACGATCGCGACGTCGTGCGCGGCGACGCCGGTACCGTCGGCGACCACCTCGGCGGCCCGTCGCGCAAGAGTGTCGGAGTCGGCCGGACCAGTCACAAAGCGCGAGCTTAGCTGGTGAGATACTGCGAGAATGCCCCCCGCCACCGCTACCGTGTGGGCGCCGTCATGAGCCTGGTCGACAGCGCCGAATCCTGGCTGGCCGCCAACCACGACGATCTGGTCGAGTGGCGGCGGCACATCCACCGCTATCCGGAGTTGGGCCGTCAGGAGTACGCCACCACCCAGTTTGTCGCCGAGCGGCTGGCCGACGTCGGGCTCAACCCGAAAATACTGCCCGGCGGGACGGGACTGACCTGCGACTTCGGCCCCGAGAACGAGCCCCGGATTGCGCTGCGCGCCGACATGGACGCGTTGCCGATGGCCGAACGGACCGGCGCCCCGTATGCGTCGACGATGCCCAACGTCGCGCATGCCTGTGGACACGACGCACACGCCGCGATCCTGCTCGGCGCCGCGCAGGCGCTGGCCTCGGTGCCCGAGTTACCGATCGGGGTGCGGCTGATCTTCCAGGCCG
>NZ_JBOHHI010000115.1:0-16597 GCF_050700595.1 Mycobacterium sp. | reverse complement strand
GGCATCACGCCGGGAGTCGAGCGGGTCCTGCGCGCGGTCGCGCAGGCGCACAAGCGCACCGGGGTGCCGATCTCCACGCACACCCACGCCGGGCTGCGGCGCGGCCTGGAGCAGCAACGCATCTTCGAAGAAGAAGGTGTCGACCTCTCCCGCGTGGTGATCGGGCATTCCGGCGACTCCACCGACATCGGCTATCTCGAAGAGCTCATCGCCGCCGGCTCCTACCTGGGGATGGACCGGTTCGGCATCGACGTGATCCTGCCGTTCGAGGAACGGGTGCAAATCGTGGCGACGATGTGCGAGCGCGGGCACGCCGACAAGATGGTGCTCTCCCACGACGCCAACTGCTACTTCGACGCGCTGCCCGAAGAGCTGCTGCCGGTGGCCGCCCCGAATTGGCACTACCTGCATATCCACAACGACGTGATCCCGGCGTTGAAGGAGCGCGGCGTCACCAACGAGCAGCTGCACACCATGCTCGTCGACAACCCGCGCCGCATCTTCGAACGACAGGGCGGGTACTAATGACCGAGCCGGTCGCGCCGATCGGCACGCAGATCTCACAGCTGGCCGCACTCGCTCCCGACGAACCGGCGGTCAGCTGCGACGGGCGCACCATCACCCGCGCCGAACTCGACGCCTCGACCAACCGGCTGGCCCGCGCGTATGCCGACCGTGGCGTCGGCGTAGGCGACTACGTGACGATCGTGCTGCCGAACTCGATCGAGTGGATCCAGGCCGCGGTGGCCTGCTGGAAGCTGGGCGCGGTGCCGCAACCGCTGTCCCCGCGGTTGCCCGCCCCGGAGTTCGAGGGACTGCTGGAGCTGCGGCCCCGAAAGCTGCTAGTGGGGCGCGAGCACCCTGGAATACCCAGTGTGCCAGGCGACTTCATACCGGACACGACCGATGCCGCATTACCCGAGGCGGTATCGCCATGCTTGAAATCGATGGCTTCCGGCGGCAGTACCGGACGCCCCAAGCTCATCGAAGCCGGCGGCGACAGCCGAGTGCCCGCCATCGCCGGCGCTGTGATGGGCGCGTGCGAGGGCGACGTCAACCTGATGTCGGTGCCGCTGAGCCACAACACCGGCTTCACCACGGCGGTGCTGGCCCTGCTGATGGGCCACCATCTGGTGTTGATGCCTCGCTTCGACGCGCATGAGTTCCTGCGGTTGGTCACCGAGTACCGCGTCACGTTCCTCGCAACGGTGCCCACGATCATGCAGCGGCTGCTGCCGGTCTACCGCGCTAACCCGGATGCCTACGATCTGTCGTCGATTCGCCGGCTCTGGCATGTCGGCGCGCCGTGCCCGCCCGCGGTCAAGCAGGCCTGGATCGACCTGCTGGGCCCCGACGTGGTCTGGGAGCTCTACGGCGGCACCGAACTGCAGGCGCTGACGTTCATCTCCGGCGACCAATGGCTGACCCACCGGGGTTCGGTCGGCATCGTGGTGGCCGGCGAGATGAAGGTTCTCGACGACGACGGAAATCCTTGCCCGCCCGACGTCGTCGGCGAGATCTACATGCGGCCCAGCCCCGGTACCCCACCGACCTACCGCTACGTCGGTGTCACCGCGAAGTCCCGCGACGGCTGGGACTCACTGGGCGACCTGGGTTACTTCGACGAGGACGGATTCCTCTATCTGTCCGATCGCCGCGTCGACATGTTCACCGTCGGCGGTCGCAACGTCTACCCCGCCGAGATCGAAAACGCGCTGTCGGCACACCCCGACGTGCTGTCGTGTCTGGTCGTCGGTGTCCCGCACGAGGATCTGGGACAGGTGCCGTACGCCCTGGTTCAGGCCGGCTCGGCATTGGATGAGCAGACGGTGCAGTCGTTTCTGCACGACCGCATTGCCGCCTACAAGGTGCCGCGCACCGTCGAGTTCGTCGACACCCCACTGCGCGACGACGCCGGCAAGGCGCGCCGCTCGGCGGTGCGCGACCAGGTCATGGCGCGACTGCGTCTTCTTGACGCCGGCTGACCGCGCTGTCGAGTACAGCCGCCGGCTGCTGGTGATTGCGTTTCTCCCAGCGCCGCAACGCTTCCCGGCACGGCGACTCGACCAGCGCGTAACTCACGGCCGCGATCGCGACGCCGAAGATCAGCGTCAGCCCCAGCACCTCTGGCATGTGGCCCTTGAACGAGAACACCCCGATCACCGGGAAGACCATGGTCAAGGCGGCCAGATGCCAGATGAAAATGCCGTAGGACCATCGACCGAGCGTCACCATCGGCGCACTACCCAAGAGCCGGTGCGGCGTGTCGGGCCGGTCCAGCACCAGCGGTGCCACCAGCGCGAATCCCACCAGCCCCCCCATCGTGGTCTTTACCGCGAACTGCGCCGCGGTGCTCGGAACGAGCCCCGCGGGTCCGGCCAGCGGGCAGGCCGCCACCAGATACGCCGTCACGGCGACGATCGCCATCAGCACCCGGTGTCGCGCCAGCCGATGTGGCAGCCCGAGCGGGCGGTACGCCCACTCCGCCAGCAGCATCCCCGCGGCGAACCAGGAGAAGAACGCCGGCGGCCAGTTCATCGGGTTGAGCCCGGGCGACTCCGCGAACGGAATCCACCCCCAAAACCAGCTGGCGATCCCGAGGCCGGCGATCACCGGCACCCGGGCCCGCACCGGTATCCACCCGGCCAGCAGCGCGAGGATCGGCAGCGCCAGGTAGAAGGTGACCTCCACGGACAGGCTCCACATTTGCGTCAGACCGGCGGTCAGCGTCAGCGGCACATACACCTGGGTGAGCGAGAGGTTGGCCAGCCACACGGTCGGACTCGCGTGGTCGGCGTCGGGCAGCAGCGACAGGATCACCACGACCGCCACCACGTAGGCCGGCATGATGCGCACCACCCGCGATCGCAGGTAGTGGCCGGTTGACGGGCGGGCTCCCAGCCCGCGCGCCGCCGCGGCGTGCCCGCGCCACAGCAGGTAGCCCGACAACGCGAAGAACACCGCAACCGCCAGGTCGAAGCGGCCGAACAGCCGACCGTCGACCCCGCTGGAATGTCCGGTCTGGAACGCGACGTGGGTCACGACCACACCGATGGCCGCACAGGCCCGCATGCCCTCGACGGCGGGCAGGAAACCGCGGGTGCCACCCACCTGCGCTGGGTCGGTCATGGGAGACAGTCTGCCTGGGGTGCGTCGCTGAATGAATCGGGTACACCGGATTTTTCCCGCCGGACGCACATGAGCCGAGCCCTTACATTTTGCTGTTAGGGTCGAACAAGTTTTGCTTGGCTGCTCCCGGTCCCCCGGATTGGTTGAGACAAGAAGGAGGTCACGGCAACAGTGAACCGAGCTGTCGTGTTGCGGATCGCCGCATGCGGAATGATGGGTCTCGGAGCTGCCCTGCTGATCGCCGCGCTGCTGTTATGGACGTACACCTCCAGCCGGATCACCAAGATTCCGCTCGACCTGGATACCACGCTGATCAGTGACGGCAGTGGGACCGCGCTGGACCCGGGGTCGCTTTCCGGGGAACACTTCGTCGTCGACAAGAACGTCCCGCTGGCGTCGCAGCAGCAGATCAGCGTCGAGACCCCGGCCAACGCAGACGTGGTCACCCTGCAGGTCGGCACCTCGGTTCGGCGCACCGACAAGCAGAAGGACACCGGCCTGCTGCTGGCGCTCGTCGACACGGTCACGCTCAACCGCAAAACGGCGATGGCCGTCTCCGACGAGACCCATCCGGGCGGTGCCGTCCAGAAGCCGCGCACCATCAACGACGAGAGCCCACCCACCAACATTGCGCTGCCGCATGACGGGCTGTCCTACCGGTTCCCGTTCCACACCGAGAAGGAAACGTATCCGTTTTTCGACCCGGTCGCCCAAAGGGCGTTCGACGCCAACTACATCGGCGAAGAGGACGTCAACGGCTTGACCACCTACAAGTTCACCCAAAATGTCGGATACGACGCCGACGGCAAACTGGCCGACCCGCTGGCGTACCCGTCGCTGTACGCCAGCAGCGACGACAGCAAGGCGACCGCGACGGCGGCGATGTGGGGGGTGCCCGGCGACGACCCCGGCGAGAGGATCACCATGACTCGCTACTACGCGGCGCAGCGAACCTTTTGGGTGGACCCGGAGTCCGGCACGATCGTCAAGGAAGAAGACCACGCCAACCACTACTTCGCCCGTGACCCGCTGAAGCCGGAGGTGCCGGTGGCCGACTACAAGGTCACCTCCAACGAGGAGACCATCGAGTCGCAGGTCAACGCTGCCCGCAACGAGCGGGACCGACTGGCGTTGTGGTCGCGGGTACTGCCGATCACGTTCACCGCCGCAGGCTTGATCGCGCTGGTTGGCGGCGCGCTGCTCGGCTCGTTCAGCCTGCGGACCGAGGCAGCGTTGCTGGACCCCGACCTGGACACCGCCGACCACGGCTTCTTCGCACGCGGCAGGCCGCCTGCCGAACCGGTGCCCGGCGCCGAAGCCGAGACCGAGAAGCTGCCCACGCCGCCCAAGGATCTGCATCGCCAAACCGGTCCGCCGCCCGACTCGGGTCCGCCGAATTCTGGCAGGCCGCCCGACTCGGGTCCATCCGACCAGTCCTGACCGCGCGTGACCGGGAGCTGCCACCGGGTTCTGCGGTGGTCGGCTCCCGGGTACGCACTGGTATTGACGCTGCTGGTGGTGGCGCCGCTGCTCGGCCCGGGATATCTGCTGCTGCGCGATGCGGTGTCGACCCCGCGGTCCTATCTGTCGGATACCGCGCTCGGTTTGTCCGACTCGGCGCCGCGGGCCACGCCTCAGGATTTCGCGGTGGCGCTGGCGTCACGAGGCATCGATGGCGGCGTCGTGGTGAAGGTGCTGCTGCTCGCGGGGCTGTGGCTGGCGGGATGGGGTGCGGCCCGCCTGGCCGCGGCGGTGCTTTCGGAGGCGGGTGCGAGCGGCCAGTTCGTCGCGATCACCCTGGCGATCTGGAATCCCTACGTCGCCGAGCGGTTGCTGCAGGGCCATTGGAGCCTGCTGGTCGGCTACGGTTGCCTGCCCTGGGTGGCGACGACGATGCTGGCGCTGCGATCGGCGAACCGACCGGCGTGGCCGGGCTATTTCGGCCTGGCGTGGTGGATGGCATTGGCCGGGCTGACGCCGACGGGGCTGATGCTGGCGGCGACGGTGGGGTTGGTGTGCGTGGCGGCGCCGGGCGCCGGGCGGCCGCGCTGGCTGTGTGCCACCGCGACGCTGGGCGGCGCGGTGGTGGCGGCGCTGCCCTGGTTGACGGCCTCGGCCTTGACTTCGTCCGCCGTGCCGCGGTCCTGGGCGCAGGCACCCGCCCTGGCCGCGTTCGCCGCCCGGGCCGAGCCCGGCCTGGGCACCCTGGGCAGCCTGGCCAGCCTTGGTGGGATTTGGAACGGGGCAGCCGTACCTACCACGCGCACCACGCTTTTCGCGGTGCTCGCGGCCGCGGTGCTGCTCGGTGTAGTGGCGATCGGATTACCCACTGTGCTGCGACGTCGGGCGGCGGTGCCGCTGCTGGTATTGGCGGCGGTGTCCGTGCTGGTAGTTGCGGCGCTGGCCACCGGGCCGGGACTGGCCATGCTGCACGCGGTGGTTGACGCGGTACCCGGCCTGGGCTTGCTGCGCGACGGACAGAAGTGGGTTGCGCTGGCGATGCCCGGTTATTCGCTGGCGGGTGCCGCCGCGGTGCTGACGGCGCGGCGTTGGCTGCATCCGGCGGCGACCGCGGTGATCTGCTGTGCCGCGCTGCTGGTGACCCTGCCCGACCTGGTTTGGGGGGTGTGGGGCAAGGTGCAGCCGGTGCGCTACCCCGGTGACTGGCCGATCGTCGCGGCAGCGATCAACGACGACCCCGGCGCGGTGACGGTGTTGCCGGCCGGCACCATGCGCAACTTCACTTGGTCGGGCCCGGCGCCAGTCCTCGATCCGCTGCAACGCTGGGTGCGGGCCGATGTGCTGACCACCGGCGACCTGACCATCTCCGGGGTGACGGTGCCCGGTGAGGGCAACCGGGCCCGCGTGACACAACGGTTGCTGTTGGCGGGCGCCGATCGCGACGCGCTGGCGCGCTGCGGGCTCCGATGGCTTGTCGTCGAACTGGGCACCCCCGGCGAGATAGGCGCAGCCGCAAGGACGTTCGAGCAACTGCCGATGGTTTACCGCGGGTCCGACCTTGGGCTGTATCGAGTCGGCGGCGAGAGCACCGGCGCGTCCGCCGGTCGGCGCCTGACCGTACTGCTCGCGCACGTGGTATGGCTGGCGATGTTGTTCGGCGGCGCCGTCGGCCTGGCGGTTGCCGGCTGGCGCCAACGACGGCGATGACACCCCCCGGTCAGGGGGTGTCGGGTTCGTCGGTGTCGAGGTCCCAGCTGCTCGGCATCATCGGCATGGTCGGGCCGCTGCCCAACGAGTCGCCGGCCAGCGTGGTCAACCCCGCTGCTTGTCCGGCACCGGCCTTGTCTGCAGTGCCGGCGAATCCCAGGGTTCCGGCGCCCTGATCCGAGGCCGCCACCGAGGCGTCGGGGTCTGCGTCCGCATCCAGGTCCGGGTATTCGTGGCGGTACCCGCGGTCGATCAGCCCCGCCCGCCGCGCCCGCTGTCGACGCACCTCTTCCCGCGTGGCCGCGACGGCCGCGGCAGCGGCGATATCGGGCTCGGGCGCCTTTCGCTGCGCGACGGCGCTGGTGCGCATCCCGCCGCCCAGCCCCGCGCCGGGAGGGCCGACCACGTAGGGGTAGGCAAAGCCCTCTGCGCCCGCGGGCGGTATCGACGGCGGCGCGGTACTGGCGACAGTGCTCGCCGCGGGCGCGGTCGTGGGCGCCGGAGCCGTCGCCGGCGCCGCGGTGGGCGCGGCGGGAGTCGACGCCATCCCGGCAACCGGCCCGGTGGTGGACGGAGCCGGCGCGGCTACCACCCCGGGGGCGGGCATCGAGGCGACGGATTGAGACAGGTTGCCCAGCCCGGCCAGCCCCGCCAAGCCACCCGCAGACACGATGGGGAGGAAGGGAACGACTAGGCCGAACGACAGCTGCGTCAATTGCGACACCTGCGGGATGAACGTGGTAAGAGCTTCGCCCGCCCAGTGCGGAACCTCGGTGATAAGTACCGGATCACTCAGCAGCTGCGTTATCGCTCCGGACGGGTTGGATGGAAACTGAGCCGTGTCTCCCTGAATCGCCTGGGAGACTTCCTCCACTCGAGTTACCCACCAGCTCAGCGAGTCTGGGCCCGGGCCTGCGTCATGGCTTGCGGTATTGGCTTTCTGGATCGGTGGCGGCGGCGCGGTTGGCGGCGTCCACGTGAGTGCGGTCTCGGACACCGCTTCATACATCGCCATCGTGGTGGCCGCCTGGAGCCACATCCGCAAATAGTCCATCTCGGTGAGCTCGATCGGAATCGTGTTGACCCCGAAGAAATTCGTCGCCATCAATGTCGCCAAAGTGGCGCGGTTGGCTCCCAGCTCTTCCAGGGTAGGCATGACCGACAATGCGGCGGTGTAGGCCGCGGCCACGGTATCTGCTTCGAGGGCCGCTGCCGTGCTGGTGCCGCTGTTCTGCAAAAGCCACGCCAGATACGGCACATGCGCGGCCACATACGCCTCCGCGCTGGGGCCCTGCCACGTCCCGGCCTGCACGGCCGCCAACAACGCGCTGAGTTGCTCAGCCGCTGAGGCGTATTCGGCGGCCAACTCCTGCCACGCCGCTCCCGCTGCCAGCAACGATCCGGGTCCCGGACCGCTGCCCAACAACGCCGACCACACCTCCGGCGGCGAGGCCATCCAGATCGGCGCCGTCACTATCAGCCACCCACACCGAGAGAGGCCAGGCGTTCCAGAACGACGCGCAATGTCATGACAGCCACTGCATTGATTTTTCCTCGTAACTGGAAATTCCGCAATATCGACTTGACACAGCTCGGCACGCCGCATATTCGAAGTCAAACCCTGGGATATCTCCGCTAGAGCGAAGATGCCGCCGCGGCGTTCGGGGCATCAGTCCTCGGGCAGCCGGACCAGGAATCCACTCACGATCAGTGTTCGGGCAAGGTCCATCTGCTGGGCCGCGGTCAGCCCGGGCAGGTCGCGAACCCGAAACGAGTCGGTGTTGTTGGAGACGAAGACCATCGCCGCCTCGTGGTCGGGAGCCACGGTGATCGACAGTTGGGCAAACTGCAGGGCGACGCCGCCCGCAACGGTCACCACCCGCGAATAGAGCGGCTGATACTTCATCACCCGTGTTTGTCCGTCGATCCCGACGGCGTTCGAGGCCGAGGCGACTGGTGGGCATCGGCCCCGCCGGACCAGGACCTCCTCCATCGTGCCGAGACCGTCCGCGAGGACACTCGGGTCCTCGACGCTTCTGATTGTGTCGCGCAGGAGGTCTCCCAGGCTTGCGCGTATAGCGGCATCATCCAAATGCCGCGGCGACAACCGGGCGTGGACACGGTCGTCGCGCAAACTCAGTGAATGGAGCACGTGGGTGACGAGCGTAAGCACGGTGGGTGCGTGGATTCCGACGGTCAAATGGACGGACGGCTCCAAGTGTGTCTCCGCGGCATGAACTTGGCCGCGTGGCAGGTACAGCACGTCGCCGGCCTCCAGATGCACGGCGGTCAACGACGAGAGTCCGTCCGTGCCAACTCCTTCCCGGCGCTCTATCTCGTGTGGCGGCACAGCCGGGTCGTTGGACAAATGCCACGTCTTGGATCCCTGGATTTGAAGGACCAGCACGTCGTGGGGATCGTAGTGGGGGACGAAGCCTGTTGATTCGGGCGGCGTGACGTAGGCGTTGACCCGTGTCGGGAAGTTCAGCTCAACCTCGATGGAATGAGACAACGAGGCAATCGTGCGCACGTAGCGCTCAAGACCATTCAGGATGATCGTGTAGCCATCGGCGAAGCCATCGCGGACGCGAGCAATATCGAGACTGCCATCAGCGAGCCGGTAGGCGTCGTGGTCCTTGTCCTCGCCGCCCCTTATCAGGCGCACCGCCGATGGCTCTGGCTGAACATGCTCCAACAGTCCCTCAACCGCCGACGGCCCGGGCAGGAGGCTATCGAAATAGCCCGCGCAGCGTCGCTTGACGTGGTAGTGCGTCGCCCCCCAAATTTCGTCAAGAAAAGTCTCCACCGTGAGAGGTTGAAGCAGCCAGGCTAGCGAGAACTCGACCGTAAGCCCTCCCTCGGTTGTGCTAAACCACGCCGGTGACGCGGTCGCCGGTTAGCACCGACTCCAACACGCTGCGCATCGCGTCGGCGCTTTGCCGCCAGGAGAATTCGGCACTACGGGCTTGCGCCTTGCCGCCGAGTTGATCGCGCAGCACCGGATCAGCAAGCAGTTGCTGAAGCCGGTTCACCAATCCGGCGCGGTCGTCGACCAAGACACCCGTCACCCCGTCGATGATCGAGTCGGTCAGCCCACCCGACGACCGGTAACCGATGGTGGGAACCGCGTGCTGGGCCGCCTCGATAACCGCCAGGCCCCAGCCTTCCTTTCGCGACGGCAGTACATGTACCCAGGACTGTTGCACCACATGGTGTTTGGTGACGTCATCGACGTGGCCGTGGAATGTGACAACGTCGGAGATGCCCAGCCGTGCCGCGTGATCGACCAGACGCCGATGCCACCACCCGCCGCCGACGACGTCGAGATGCAGCCCGGGTATCCGTGGTCGCAGCACCGCCACGGCGTCCAGCGCGTCCTCGATCTGTTTGTGCGGTACCAGCCGGGACAGCACCACCACCCGTGGGCCGGCGGCCCGCGGGCCGCGCAGCGACGACATCGGTGCCTCATCGAGACCGTTGCGCACCACCGCGATTCGCTCGTCCGCGACCCCCAACGCGACCAGGTCGCGGGCCGACGGCAGTGAGACCGTCACGTACTGGTTGCGTCGGTGCAGCCGGGGCGACAGCTGCGACTCGACAAACCAGCCGAGCCGGGCGATCACCGGACCTGCCACCGGCCACTGCTCGCGGTGGCAATGGTGCACCAGCACTGCGACCCTGCGCCCGTACAGCAGCCGGGCCAGAAATGGCAAGCCGTTTTGGGTATCGATCACCACATCCGGCCGCGCCTGCCGCAGCGGGCCGACCCCCAACCGGGCCGCGGCCATGGCCAGCGACGCCCAGACGTAAACCGAATACCGGCCGCCGGCGCGGCTGATCCGCATCCCGTCGATCACCTCGCGCCGCGGCGCGCCGGGATAACGGGCGGTGCGCAGCGTGACGGCGATACCGGATGCGGCCAGTTGCGCACCGATGCGTTGCAGATAGGTTTCGCTGCCGCCTCCTTGGGGGTGGCCGGTATCCCGCCAACACAGCAGCAGAACCGCGCGAAGGTTCCGAGGTGGGTGGCCCGTGGCCTCACGTTGCGCGGCAGACATCGCCGTCCAGACTAACCGGGTGGCGATCGCCAGCGCGGCGGAGCCGGGCGCAGCGGGTCGCCACCCCAAAATCGTAGGGTGAGGTCGATGGCCGCCACCGATCTGTTCGCCCGGCGGGCGACATTGTCCCGCTCGCTGCGGCTGCTGTTTCAGTTCCGCTACGAGCAGTCGCAGCCGGCTCGGTTCTGCGGCGCGCTGGCCGCCGACACCGCCGCGATGGTCGCCGACCTGTGGCGAGCCAGCCATGGCGGATCACCGGTTGGCCGCACGCTGCTCGACGTCGGCGGCGGACCGGGATATTTCGCGACGGCATTCGCTGCTGCCGGTATCCGCT
Source organism: Mycobacterium sp. (assembly GCF_050700595.1). Classification (GTDB taxonomy): domain Bacteria; phylum Actinomycetota; class Actinomycetes; order Mycobacteriales; family Mycobacteriaceae; genus Mycobacterium. The sequence continues at coordinate 5,908 of NZ_JBOHHI010000115.1, read as the reverse complement.
ACGTCGGGGTCGAACCGGATCCGGCCGAGATGCACGCCGCCGGACCGACGCGCGCCGACGCACCGGGCTTCTTCGTACGCGCATCGGGGATGGCGCTGCCATTCGCCGACGACTCGGTGGACATCTGCTTATCGTCCAACGTCGCCGAGCACGTTCGGCGGCCGTGGCAACTGGGCGGCGAGATGCTACGGGTAACCCGGCGGGGTGGGCTGGCGGTGTTGTCCTTCACGGTGTGGCTGGGCCCGTTCGGCGGACACGAGATGGGTCTGACCCACTATCTGGGCGGCGAACGCGCCGCCGCGCACTATGTTCGCAAACACGGTCATCCGGCCAAGAACAACTATGGGTCGTCGTTGTTCGCGGTCTCGGCGGCCGACGGGTTGGCCTGGGCGGCGAGCACCGGTGCGCTGGTCGCCGCATTCCCGCGCTACCACCCACGATGGGCGTGGTGGATGACATCGGTGCCGCTGCTGCGTGAGTTCCTGGTGAGCAATCTGGTGCTGGTGCTGCAGCCGTGAGAATGAACATGTTCTCGTTTTGCCCGCCGCTGGGTAGGGTGGCGCCATGACCGACATCAAGACCGACTACGACAAGTTGTTCATCGGCGGCAAGTGGACCGAACCGTCCACCTCCGAGGTCATCGAGGTGCACTGTCCGGCCACCGGTGAATACGTCGGCAAGGTGCCGCTCGCGGCGGCAGCCGATGTCGACGCTGCCGTCGCGGCCGCGCGTAAGGCCTTCGACGATGGCCCCTGGCCGACGACGCCGCCGAATGAGCGCGCGGGGGTCATCGCCGGAGCACTCAAGTTGATGGAACAGCGCAAGGATCTGTTCACCAAGCTGCTCGCCGACGAGACCGGCCAGCCGCCGACCACCGTCGAAACGATGCAGTGGATGAGTTCAATCGGGGCACTGAGCTTCTTCGCCGGCCCCGCAGTCGACCAGGTCAACTGGCAGGAGACCCGCACCGGCGGATACGGGCAGAGCATCGTCCGTCGCGAGCCGGTCGGCGTGGTGGGCGCCATCGTGGCGTGGAATGTGCCGCTGTTCCTGGCGGTCAACAAGCTGGGCCCCGCGCTGCTGGCGGGCTGCACGGTCGTGCTCAAGCCGGCGGCCGAAACACCGCTGAGTGCAATCGCTTTGGCAGAGGTATTCGCCGAGGCCGGCCTGCCCGAGGGTGTGCTGTCGGTGGTTCCCGGCGGGATTGAAACCGGACAGGCGCTGACCTCCAACACCGACGTCGACATCTTCACCTTCACCGGCAGCTCGGGCGTGGGCAAGGAGATCGGTCGGCGCGCCGCGGACCTGCTTAAGCCGTGCACCCTGGAGCTCGGTGGCAAATCGGCGGCTATCGTCCTCGAGGATGTCGACCTGGCCGCCGCCGTCCCGATGTTGGTGTTCTCCGGGATCATGAACACCGGGCAAGCCTGTGTGGCCCAGACCCGCATCCTGGCGCCCCGCTCGCGTTACGACGAAATCGTGGACACGGTGAGCACTTTCGTGCAAGCACTGCCGGTGGGGCCGCCGTCGGATCCGGCCGCCCAGATCGGGTCACTGATCTCGGAGAAGCAGCGCGCCCGGGTCGAGGGCTACATCGCCAAGGGCATCGAGGAGGGCGCCCGGCTGGTCTGCGGCGGTGGCCGCCCTGAAGGTCTGGACAACGGCTTCTTCGTGCAACCCACGGTGTTCGCCGACGTCGACAACAACATGACGATCGCGCAGGAGGAGATCTTCGGGCCGGTGCTTTCCATCATTCCCTATGACACCGAGGACGACGCGATCAAGATCGCCAATGATTCAGTGTACGGGCTGGCCGGCAGCGTGTGGACCACTAATGTGCCGCGCGGTATCGAGGTCTCGGAGAAGATTCGCACCGGAACGTACGCGATCAACTGGTACGCGTTCGATCCCTGCTGTCCGTTCGGCGGCTACAAGAACTCCGGCATCGGCCGGGAGAACGGGCCCGAGGGTGTCGAGCACTTCACCCAGCAAAAGAGCGTGCTGATGCCGATGGGCTACACCGTTGACAGTTAGCGTCCGCCAACGTCACGCTGGCGTGACGTTCGAGCCCCGGCGTCACACTGGCGTGACGCCGGGCGCAGGCGGGCATGATTAACGGCCCTCGAACCGGGCCTGGCGGCGTTCGACGAACGACTGCACCCCCTCGGCGGCGTCGGCGGTGCCGAACAGCGCGGCGACCTCCGGCCGCAGTCGCTCCACGGCAGTCGCATCGCCTCGTTCGGCGGCCAGGTGCGCCGATGCCAGCGTGGCCCGCACGCCCAGTGGCGCGGCGCGATCGGCGATAGTGTGCGCGATTTCGCGCGCGCGGGCCAGTGCGGTTGCGGCGTCGTCGGCCACCTCTTGGACCAGCCCGATGCGGTGTGCCTCCACGGCGTCGAACTCGTCGCCGGTGAGCAGCCAGCGCATCGCGTTACCCCAGCCGGTCAGACGAGGCAGTCGGATGGTGGCACCGCCGAAGGGATAGATCCCGCGCAGCACTTCGAGTTGCGCGAACCGGGTGCCGGCCGCCGCAATCCGGATGTCGGCGGCCAACAGCAACTCGATGCCCAGCGTCATGCACCAGCCGTGGACGACGGCGACCAGCGGCGTGGTCCAGGAAGCGTCCAGACGCCAGGGGTCGCGTCCGTCGGCCGGCGGATACTCCTGCAGGCCGCCGGCGATGCTGGGCCCGACGTCGACGAGGTCGAGCCCACCGGTGAAGTGGTCGCCGTGCGCGAAGAGCACACCGGCACGCACTGAGGTGTCGGACTCCAGCAGCGCGTAGGCGCGGGCCAGGTCGGCCAACATCGCCTGGTTGAATGCATTACGCTTCGCTGGCCGGTTCAGCCCGATCAGCAGCACGTGGCCGTCGCGCTGCAGGGACACGGTCTCCAGGGTCGGCAGTGATGTCGTCTCCATGGGTGGAGTCAACCGCAGAATCAGGGAATATGCAATGCTACATACAAACGGCCGGAATGGACGATGAATAGCCGCGATACCACAGTTGTCACGGGTGCTTGCCTTAGCGGTACACCACAATATATGCTTTCTTACATAATCATGGGCTGGGTCAGCACGCGAGGCAGGAGAAGACCATGTGGATCGTCGAGCTCAACATCGCCGGCTACCGGGTCACGCGTTAGGTTCCCGAGCTGCGTCGCACATCGCTGCGGCCGCGCAGCGTGCACTGGCGGATGCCGCAGCTTCGCCGGTCGCAGGCCGCCTAAGTGTCGGCCAGCCAGGGGATCTAAGGGAAGGCACTCGTGTCGATAGTCACCCGCGCTGCACGCACCAAGCGCGGCGGAACCCGCACCAACATGTTGGTCAGTGCCGCCGAGGTGATGCGCGAGCGCGGCGCGGCCGGGGTGACCATCGATGAGGTGCTCACCCGTAGCGGCGCACCGCGCGGCTCGGTGTATTACCACTTCCCCGAGGGGCGCAACCAGATTCTGACCGAAGCGTTGCGATTCGCAGGGGACGCGATCACCGCCACTATCGATGACGCTGCTGACCAGGGCGTCACGGTACTGCTGCGGCAGTTTGTCGAGTTCTGGGAACGCCTGCTGAACGACAGCGACTTCAACGCCGGGTGCCCCGTGGTGGCCGCCGCGATCGGCTCGGCCGACGAAGAGCGTCAGCTGACCGCCGCGACGGGGCAGATCTTCGATCGCTGGCGCTCGGCATTAACGCGGACATTTGCCGCCGACGGCTTCCCCGACTCGGATGCGGCGTCGCTGGCGGTGATGTCGATCGCCGCGCTGGAAGGCGCCGTCGTACTATGCCGCTCGACTCGCAGCACAGGCCCGCTGCACGACGTCCACAGTCAACTTGAATTCCTGATCAAGGCAAGGGAATTCGTCCGCCGTAACGGACTTCCCGACCACGACGACTAGTCGCTGGCCGGCAGCGGCTTGGCCTCTTTCAGGCTCAGTACGGTCTGACCGACGGCCAGCGTTCCCGCGCCCGCCTTGGTCACCAGCACCTCGGCGCCGGTCTCGTCCACGTAGCGCTTACCCATCACGTTGCCGTCGGCGAACGCGGGATCCGGTTCGCCGGAACGTTCGGCACCCAGCGGCACCATCGGCACGCCGCCGCAGCGCAGATCGTCGAGGCTGTCGGCGCTGCGCACGACGATGACCTGGGTGTCGCACACCTGGCTGGTCAGACGGGTTCCGTTCTTGATCATGACTTCGATCCTAAAGTCCTCAGAGTTGTCAGGGATTCGACGATTTCGCGGCGAAGGACCTTGCCGGTCGCGTTGGTGGGCAGCTCGTCGCGGAACACTACCCGGTCAGGTGTACGTGACCCGCGCAAGCTCTTGCGGACATGCTCGCGCAGCTCTTCGGGGTCCGGGTCGACGCCGGGGGCCGGCACCACCACGGCGACGATAGCCTGACCCCACTGCGGATCATCGACCCCGACCACAGCGACGTCGCGCACATGGGCATGTTCGATCAGCACGTCCTCCAACTCGGCGGGGGCGATGTTCTCACCGCCGCGGATGATGGTGTCGTCGGTGCGCCCGCCGAGGAACAGGTATCCCCCCTCGTCGAGGGTGGCGACGTCCCGGGTGGCAAACCACCCGTCCGCGTCGAGCACCGAGCCGGTCCCGGTGTAGCGACCCGAGACCTGGTCGCCGCGGACGAAGAGCTCGCCGGTCTCCCCCGACGGCAGCACGGCGCCGTTGTCGTCGCGAATCTGTACCTCGATGCCCGGAACCGGTTGGCCGACCGATCCCAACCGCCTGACGATCGCAGGATCGGTCGCTGCCTGCGCCTCGCGGTGATCGTCGGGGGTGAGCACGGCGATTGTCGAACTGGTCTCGGTCAGGCCGTAGGCGTTGACGAACCCCACGTTCGGCAGCAGCTCCAGTGCCCGGCGCACCAGTGGCAACCCCACCTTCGAGCCGCCGTAGGCCAGGTTGCGCAGTGACGGCAGCTCATGGCCGCCCTGCTCGAGCACCGTCACTATGCGGTCGAGCATCGTCGGCACCAACGTCGCGGTGGTGACGTGCTCGGCGTTGATCAGCCGCACCCATTCCTCGGCGCCGAAGCTCGGCAGGTAGACCATCTTGCGTCCGGCGTACAGGTTCGACAGCGCCGCGCTGACCCCGGCGATGTGGTAGGGCGGCACGCAGATCAGCGCAGCGTCGGTCGGCTCGGCGGACTCGAATTCGACTGTGCCGGTGACGTAACTGGTCAAGTTGTTGTGCGAGAGTTCCACCGCCTTGGGCTGCGACGTGGTGCCCGATGTGAACAGCACGATCGCGGTCGCGTCGGGGTCGGAAAACGCCGCGGCATGCGCTGCGCCGCGGGCCTTCGCGACGAACTCGTCGGAGTCGATTACCTGCATACCGGCGGTGCCGAGCGTCTCGCGATACCGGCTGTCGGCGATCACCAGCGGCTCGGGAAGCCGCCGGATCAGCGTCTGGATGCCCTCAGCGGATAGCCGGTAATTGATCGGGGTGAACGCCACCCCGGCGCGCGCCGAGGCGAAGATCAGCAGCGGCAACATCGCCCCGCCGGTGCCGACGTAGGCGGCGTGCCGGGCATTCGATGCCGCGATGACGCCGGCGCCGCCGTCGGCGAGGTCGCTCAGCTGCTGCGCCGTCAATCGCGTCTCCCCCGAGACGACGGCGGTTCGATCGGGTTTGCTCGACGCGGCCATCTCGAGAAGCAACGAAATGCTCATCCTCGAACTTTCTGTGGTCTGGGCCGTTACAAAGGCCCGTCAGAAGTGTCATGCCGCGTTAGGGCTGCAGTTTAGATCATGCAACCCGCCCGTTGATGCGATGAAGGGGCGGGGCCTCCGCTCCTCGTGACGTTCCCGGCGGATGCTGGGGGTGTCATAACCAAATCACACGGTTGGGAGGCCCCTTGATGAGTGAGTATGCCGGAAAACAGTTCGT
>NZ_JBOHHI010000114.1:0-30187 GCF_050700595.1 Mycobacterium sp. | reverse complement strand
CACTTGCACCGGAAGTGCCTTTCTCGTCGGGTCAGATTGTTGTGTGGAAACTCCAATCATCCCAGCTCAGAAGGCACTTTCCTCATACCGACACCCGAACCACCGTCAATTCATCCGTGGATCGAGGTTTAGGCTGGCACCGGTACGACCGGCCTCCTTAGCTCAGTGGTAGAGCACTCGCCTTGGTAAGCGAGCGGGTCGAACGTTAGTTGGATGCTCAGGTGGCTGGAGCGTCAGTAGGACTGGCCGTCGGCGTACCGCTGTCGCCGGTAGTGGCGACCGCTACCGCGATTCCTCGCCTTGTACGTCGGCAGCTGGCTGTCACAGTTGGGACAGATCAGCCGCAGATTCTCACGACGATTATTGTTTGCGTCTCCATTGATGTGGTCGACGATCAGCGCCAGGGTCATGCGGTTCCACTTGCCCTCGATGCCGCAGATCGCACAGCGCATGCATTGGTGCAGAACACCTTTAGCCGACGGCCTTCGAAATCGACTCCGCACCCGAGACAGGTCATTGACATAAGACGACACTATCCCTCAGTGCCGACAGGAATGGAGCCGCGTGAGAGACTCGAACTCTCGCCATTCGCCTTACAAGGGCGACGCTCTACCAACTGAGCTAACGCGGCCGGGGCCGGCTCGATGAACCATGACGATTCTACGACGGGGTGATGCCGGCGGAGCTGCGCGCCGACCCGAGCCGGCGGAGGTGCGAGCCGGCGCGGTCGGTGTCGTCCTGTCGGGCGGAAGCTCGCGGAAGGCTCGCTTGGTAAGCGAGCGGTCGTCAATTCAATCCTGACAGGAGGCTCCAGCGAAGCTCACGATGCTATTTCGCGATTTGAGGACAATCAAGATCGCATTCTTTTCGTCATTTGCCGGCAACTCAATTCCCCGTCACGGCGGCAGCGGAAATCGGCACTTCGGCCTCTCACACGTGTCTCTGTTGCGATCCTATGGAACGCGGACGAGCCATCGTGACCTACTTCGCGGCATAGCGGTCGTGCAGCTTGACCAGTGTCGCCTCGATGCCCGCCGCATTGGTTTTCATAGCGCGTGTCAACTCGTAGAACTTCAATTTGAACGCACCGGCATTCTGATAGTCGAACGTCTCGGTGACCCGGGTCAGGGTCGGCGAGAGCGACTCGAATTCCCATCGCCAGCGATGACCCTCCGGATGGCGCCACTCAACCAATTCGTCTGGCTGCAAGGCGGTTACGGTGCTGGTGATGTGGTACGGCATGCCGAACATCTTCATATTCGTCGAAAACTTCGACCCGACGGCGAGGTTCGCCGGTGCCTTGATGTTGTCGCGAACTGTTCCCGATCCGTCCAGTTCGCGATGACGCGTGGGATCGGCAGCCATCGCGAACAATTCGGCCGCTGGCGCGGCCACCTCAACCGACCGGCTGACCTGCCGGGGTCCCGCGTCGACGACCGCGACAACCATGATTTCTCCCTTCATGCGACCCCCAGTACAACGAAGTCAAACCACACCTCTAGTCGTGCGCCGGGCGCAGCCGCGACGATAGCCTCCGCCCATTGCGGCGCACACATTGAAACGCTCCAGGCAATCACGCGTGGCCGCGGAACACGTTCGTGCACTCACCGACCCGTCCTGTACATCGGCTTGCGCTTTTCCATAAACGCCCTTATCCCCTCTTGGGCATCGGGCAGCTGACTCGCCGCCGCCATAACCTCGATCGCGTGCGCGTAGGCCTTCGGCTGGTCGAGGTCGATCTGCGCATACAACGTCTGCTTGCCCAGGCCCTTGCTCTCCGGGCTGCCGCGGGTGACCCGCTCCAGCAGGTCCTGGACCGCACTATCGAGCTGCTCGATCGGCACCACCTTGTTGACCAGGCCCCAGTCCAGTGCGGTAGCGGCGTCTATCGTGTCCCCGGACAGCGCCAGCTCAGCCGCCCGCTTCCGGCCGATGTTGCGGGCAATGGCGACCATCGGGGTATGGCAGAACATCCCACCCCGCCCGCCCGGGGCGGCAAAGCCGGCGGTGTCGGCGGCGACCGCGAGATCGGCGCTGGCCACCAACTGGCAGCCCGCCGCGGTGGCCAAGCCGTGGACCCGGGCGACCACCGGTTGCGGGATCTGCTGCATGGTGGTCATCAGGTCGGTGCAGACGACCAGCAGCTGCCGCATGCTGGCATGATCGCTGCCCATCATGTCCGCGAAGTCATGCCCGGCGCTGAATACAGGTCCGTTACCGGCCAGCACCACACCCAACGCGTCACTCTCCCCCACGTCACGGAACGCCGCGAGCAGTTCGCGGATATGGTCGAGCGAGAGGGCATTGCGCTGCTCCGGCCTGTCCATCGTGATCGTCGCGAAGTCACCGCTGTGGGTGACCACTATGTTCTCGTAACCCATGACATCACGGTACTGTGCGTTCCAGCTCGGGACTCGCGAGTTAGACTCAGCCGCAACGTTTTGTCGACGGCACGTCAACGGTTGTGCGCTATAGCTCAAACATTGAGTGTGCGCCCGCATGACTCGTCATGCTCTCAGCGCCCGCTCGATGTCGCTGATCCGCCGGTAGAGGCGTCGGCCCTCGAGTGGCTGGAAGCCGTGGTGACGGTAGAACTCGACGACGCGGCCATCGATGGCGTCGACGACCAGAGCCCGGGCGCCATAATGCCGGGCGCCGGCCACGGATCGGATGAGGGCGTCCAGGAGGAGATCGCCACCGAGACCGGTGCCCTGCTCCTGCAGGTCGAGCGCCAGGCGGGCGAGCAGGAGCACGGGGACCGGGTCGGGTTGGCCCCGACCCAGCCGCGATGGCGACCGGGCCCGCTCGATGCTCCCCATGGCCAGCGCGTAGTACCCGACGACACGGCGGCCCCGACAGAGCACCCATGTAGCGGCGGTGCCGGCCGCCGCGGCGACGGGCGCGACGCGGTGCAGCCAGTCGTCGAGAACGTCAACGCCGCTGAGGAAGCCCGCCGTGACGTGCCGGCTTGGGTCCAGCAGGTCGACGGGGCTGAGCGCGGGGGCGCTCATCGGGCGGGAATGCGGCTCTTCCGTTTGGCGAGGCGCACCAAGTCGGGAGCCGCCTCAGCGGGCTCGTCGAGCGCGGCGACGAAGCGGCGGAACGCGGCCTCGGACAGCTCGATCCGGTTCGCCCGGGCCAAGAGATCGTGGGCATGGTTGACCGCTACGGACAACACGAACCCCGACAGGCTCTGACCGCTGAGCGCCGCCGCGTGGCGAAGGGCCTGCTCCTGTTCAGGAGACAGGCGGAAGTTAAGGCGACCAGTCAGAGTCTCGGGCATGTACGTATTATAGACGTACTTCGTCGAGATCGGGCGTCGTCGACCACCGCGGCCGCGGTGTTCGGTCAGGCCACATGGGCGCCGGCAGGAGATGCGAGCAGACCCAGCTGTTGCAGATCGGCGACGTACTTGTTGATCAATGCCTCGTTCAGGTGCGGCACGTCGTTGTCGCTGCCGATGCCTGCGGATCGCACCGCAGCGCGAAACTTCTCGGCAGGCATCCTGGTTGTCGGCATCGGGGGCGCTGGCTGCGCATAGGCGTTCAGCAACGGCAGCACAGAGTCCTTGCGCTGGTTTTCGGGCAGCGCCTTCATCGCCGCCTCAAACCTGTTGAGCCACTGGCCGTAGTCGTCGATCCTCTCGATCCGCTGGCCGTTAGCGATGAGCCAGTCGACGAACGTGTCCAGGGAAATGCCGTCATCGTGAGTGTTGAGCACGTTATAGGTGTGATATCCACCAGTGGTGCCGGCGATACGCCCGCCGAGCGTGGTGATTGCTTCGGAGGTGAAGTCGGCCGGCAATCCGTCGTAGTGGGCACGCTGCCGGTTGCCGTCCGCATCCAGCAGATAAAAGGATCGGGGCGCAATCCCGGTGGCCACCACGCTGAGGATCAGCCGGGTGAACATGTCGGTCACATTGACCTGGCCGGTGTAGCGGCTGTGCGCCAAGATCATGCCCGAGCGGAACACGGCCACCGGCAGGCCACAAAGGTCGTGTGCCTCGGCCAGCAGCACCTCACCGGCCCATTTGCTGGTGGCGTAGCCCCCGGCGTACGAATCGCTCAGCGACCGAGATGGACTGACCACCCGCACATCCACGTCCTCGCCGACGAAGCTGCCGTCGGGCAGCGGGGTCACCGCCACCGTCGAGACGTAGTTGACCGGCTTGAGTCGCCGGGTGATTGCCAGTTTGATGATCTCGGCGGTCCCGAGCGCATTGGGGCCGAACAGTTGAGCATAGGGCAGCACGTGGTTGACCATCGCCGCCGAATGCACGATCAGATCCACCGACTCGGCAAGCCGGTTCCAGGTGGGCGTGTCGACACCCAGGTTCGCGGCGCCGACGTCGCCGACGAGGACCTCGAGATGCTTATCGGCCAGGGCGCGAAACCGGGCCGACAACTCGGCGTCGCCGCTATCGATTGCGGCGTCGATGCGTTGCCGTGCGGCGGTCGAGTCGGCGCCGCGAGCCAAGCAGATCAGCGTGCCACCGGTTGCGGCGAACCGCTCGAGCCAATCCAGGCACAAGAAGCGGCCGAGATACCCATTGGCGCCGGTCATCAAGACGGTGTGCACGCCGCCCGCAGTCACAGCCAGGCCCCGCGCCGCGGCCAGCGTGTTGGTGTCGATGAACTTGTCCAGGGTCAGGTCGGCCGCCCGCGCGGCGGTGGCGTCGCGGCCGTGCACCGAAGCGAAGGTGGGCCGCGTCGTCGCCGAATGTCGTTCGCCGTCAACGTGAGCGGCGATGGTGGCCAGGGTCGCAGTCGGGCTGACAATCGTCTGCACCGGCACCTCGATATTGAAGATCTGCTCCAACAGCGTGGCGAACGAGAACGCAGACAACGAATCACCGCCGAGGTCAATGAATTTGGCGTCAGCGGGGAAAGCCCCGCCCGTCGGCTCCAGACCGAGGGTCACCGCGGCAGCGCGCCGGACGGTATCGATGGTGGCCAGCTCGCGACTGGCGGTACGCAACTGTTCGATCTGGTTGTCTTGACCCGCACCGATTTCGGCGTACATCGCGTCCAGGCGTTCACCGTAGTGCGCCTTGAGGGCTGGGCGCAGCAGCTTGCCGACCCCGGACAACATTCCGTTGGCGCGGGTGAAAGGTTTTGGTTCCAGCAGGAAGTCGCGCGGAATCTCGTAAGCGTTCAGGCGTGCGTCGGCGGCGATCTGCTGCAGCGAGCCCGCGACCAGCGCACGAGCGTCCCCTCGGGAAGCGCGGTCGACGGCGTCGGCGTTCGGCACGACCACCGCGAGCAGGAACGGCTGTTCGCTGTTGCCGTAGAGGAAAACCTGGCGGATGTACGGGCTGGCCGAGTAGGTGGCTTCCAGTTGGGCCACCGGCACGAACTCGCCTTGCGAGAGTTTGATGACGTTGTTGCTGCGGTCGAGGTACCTCAGGTGATCGGGGGCGATCTCGGCCATGATGTCGCCGGTCTTGTAGAAGCCGTCCTGATCGAAGATCTCAGCCGTCAGTTCGGGATGCTTGTAATAGCCCAGGATCAGGCTGGTTGCCTTGAGGTAGAGCTCACCACGCGGATACGGCTTGTCGGTGGTCAAGTACTCCAGTTCGGGGACGTCGACGAGCTTGTAGTCGGTCACCGGCGGACGCAGCAGCATCCCGTTGCGCATGATTCCGCCGCCGTTCTCGGTTGAGCCGTACCCGTCGCTGACCGGTGTGTCGAGCAGGGAGTCCATGAACGCATGCATCTCTTTCGACAGCGGTGCGCTGCCGCACATCGCCGAGATCACCCGTCCGCCGAGAAAGTCTTCGCGCAGTTCGGTTTTCACCGCTTCGGCCAGCTCATCCGAGGTGGAATCGTCGGACGGTCGCTGGCCCAGTTCCTTGCGATAGTGCCGATGGATCATGTCGCACACCCGCGGAACCAGGTTCAACGCGGTCGGTCGAACCAGCTCGATGTCGTCGAACAGGGTCGACATGTCGCTCTTGGCGGCGAAGTATCCGATGCCGCCGGCGCTGAGCGTGGCGATCAGCCAATTCAGCCCATACACGTGGGACAGCGGCATGTACTGCAGGTGGATGGCCGGAATCTGCCTGCCGATGTCCTTCGACGGGCCGTGCGGGCGCAGCCACAAGCGTGCGATCAGATCGGTGGTGTACATCGCGCCCTTGGGGGTGCCGGTGCTGCCCGATGTGTAGATCAGCGTGGCCAGCGGGTCTTCACCCGCCGCGGGGATAAACGGCGGTGCCACCGGCAGCCCGCGTCCGGTGTCCAATTCCTCCAACAGGGGCACCACATCGACCTTGCGTCCCGCAGCGGCCAACCGGTCAACCGCGGACTCGTACTGTTCCCGCTGTTCGTCGTCGCCGCCGAGGTGGTCGAAGACCACCAACCGCTGCACCGAGGGTGCGTTCAGCACCACATCGACGGCGGTATCGAGCTGTTCGATGCCGGCGGCGAAGATCCGCGGCTCCGTCTCGGCCACGATCGGCGCCAGCTGGCCAACCGAAGAACTCGTCTGCAGCGGCACGAACACCGCGCCCAACCGGGCGCATGCCAGGGTGATTATCGCGTAGCCGGTGCTGGTGAAGCCCAGGACTGCCACGAAGTCGCCGGGATGAAATCCACCGGGAAGACTTGTCCGCCAGACACTGGCCAAAGCCGCGACGTTGTCAGCCAACCGGCGGTAGGTGATGGTGTCAAAGCCCGACAGCAGGGTGGTGGCCGCGCGCCCGGTGGCCGCGTCGTGTGTCACCTCGCGGGCACGCTGCCCCAGCGCCGGCCGGTCGGCGTAGCCGTTGAGAAATTCCTCGATGACCTGCCACAGCCGCAGCCCGGGCCGGTGTGCGGCATCGGTGACCTCCGCGGAGGGTGTCGCGGCCCGAAACTGCGGGTCGGTGGCGAACAGGTGATCGATGCGGTCGGCCAGTTGCTGGTCTCGGTCCGGCTGAGTCACGGTTGTGCCTCCCTTCGCCGCGCCGAAACCCAATCTTTCTCGCAGCGGCAGCCCAACGCTCCACTTCGGCGCAAAGTCTGCGGATCCGATCTGGAAACGTGGCAGGGTGGAAACCGAAATCATGCTGCTGGCTGATTCCGTCGTCGATCGGGAAGATGAGACATGCGGGCAACGGTCATCCACGCACCCGGCGACATCCGCTTCGAGGAGCGACCCGATCCGCAGATCCAGTCATCGGGCGATGCGGTGGTCCGGGTGGTGCGCAGCTGCGTATGTGGTTCGGACCTGTGGGCGTACCGCGGTGTTCAGCCGACCACCGCGCCGCACCCGATCGGACATGAGTTCATCGGCGTCGTCGAAGACACCGGCGCCGAGGTCGGCACCGTGCGCGTCGGGGACTTCGTCATTTCTCCGTTCACCGACAGCGACGGCAGCTGCGTGCACTGCCGAAACGGAATCACCACCTCATGTGTGAACTTCGGGTTCTGGGGCCACACCAGCGCAACCGGGCAACTGCTCGACGGCGCCCAGGGCGAGTACGTCCGGGTCCCGTTCGCCGACGGCACCCTGGTCAAGGTGCCCGAGATGCCGGACACCGCCCTGTATTCGCACCTGCTGACCCTCACCGATGTGCTGGGCACCGGCCATCACGCCGCGCGGTCCGGTGGCGTGCGCGAGGGCTGCACGGTGGTGGTCGTCGGCGACGGCGCGGTCGGGCTGTGCGCGGTGCTGGCATCCAAAAGGCTTGGCGCCGGCCGGATCATCGCGATGTCTCGTCACGACGACCGACAACGTCTTGCCCGGATGTTCGGTGCCACCGATATCGTGATCGAGCGCGGCGAGGAGGGGATCGCGGCGGTGCGGGAACTGTTGGGTGGCATCGGGGCCGACTCGGTCCTGGAATGCGTCGGGACAGCGCAATCCATGCGCCAGGCGCTCGGTTCGGTTCGCCCCGGCGGCCAACTCGGATTCGTCGGGGTGCCCGCCGGTGCACCCGAACTGCCGATGCCGGTGCTGTTCAAAAACAATGTCCGGGTGGCCGGCGGCATGGCACCGGTGCGCCCCTACATCGACGAACTGCTTCCGGACGTACTGTCCAGCGCCATCGAACCCGGTCTGGTATTCGACACGACCATGCCCCTTGACCAGGTTTCCGAGGCCTACGCGGCGATGGATCAACGGCGGTCGGTCAAGGTCCTGCTGGAACCCTGACCGTACCTGCGGTCGTCGTGCTGCTCGGGCATGCGGATCTTCGACCAGCCCGAGGCGGTGTGGAGTCATTCCAAATTGATCCGTTTGCTGCCGCCATATGGGAAATTGTCACCTCCCGAGTTCAGAGGCCATTGGGTGGGCCCGATACGGCCGTTAAAGTTGTGGTAACAGCGGGCCTAAGTCCCATTGAATTTGGCATTCAGTGCCTTTAGTCAGACGTTGTTGTACTCGCATAACTACCGCGCTCGTGTCAGCAGAACTACACCCGAGATTGGCGCAAATGGTGGCTCAGTGACAGGTGATACCAAACGGGCGGAATAGTTGTTCGACTTCTGTCCAATACCATGGCTTTCCGCAGTTCCGCGGCGTAACATGACCCCGTCCCTGACGGACGGAGTGGTCATGTCTGGTCTCAAATACAAAGTCCTTCTCGCCCTGATCCTCGCCCTCGCCGCGCCCACGATGGCGGAGTGTGTAACGCCGATCCCCTCGGGATCGTTCGTTGTCACTTGCGGAGGCCCTGTCACCTGCTAGGTGGTGTAGGTCTGCCCAGTAGGCGACTGGGTTGAATTGCTAGCAGGTTTTACTTGGTGCGGCTCACGGTGCGAGCCGGTCGGGGGACATTGGTAAAAGTTTGGCGTGCCCGTTGTCGCTGGATGCCCATTCGGCCCTAATTACGAGCGCATCAAAAGCTCAGGTCCGGTGGCCTGGTGTTCAGCAGCCCGGGGTCCGGGTCGCCGGACATGGCGGCGATGCCGCGCAACGCCCGGATGAGCTTGGGCCACGAACGGGGGTCTTTGAAGTTCAGGCCGCCGAGGAGTTGTTTGAGCATGGTCAAGCTGTCGAAGTAGATGCGTTCGCACACCAGGTTCTCGTCGGCGTCGAAGATGAAGTATGCGGTCATCCGCACCCGGAACCGCTGCCCGGTGGGCGGCAGGCCACCGAGCGGGCCGCGGTGGGTACCCAGCAACCAGAACTCGACGATGACGGCGTCGGTGCTGTGCCGCAGTGCGATGATCTCGTGGTTCTGGTCGGGAAACGCCACGCGGGTGTCGTGGTAGTAGCGGCGTACCTCGGTATCGCCGTCATGCACGGTGAGTGTGGGAATCAGCTCGTAGTGCGGGTGCGGGAAGGTGGACAGCACGTCGTCCCACCGTTGGACGACCTCGTCATGGAAGTGGTCGAGGACAAGCTTCTGACGGGCGCGCAGGGTGTCAACGTCCGGAAGGTCGAACTGGCTCACTCACTTCCCCGCGTCAGAGTTTGTAGCCGATGGAGCGCAACAGTTCTCGCCGCTCGGACACGTCACGATCGGTCTCTACGCCGGCCGGAGTCTCGCCGTCGATAACGCCCACGATGCCGCGGCCACGCGGAGTCACCGCGACGACAACGTCGACCGGATTCGCTGTGGCGCAGTAGATCGTGCAGACTTCGGGCACCGCCTTCACCGGGTTGAGGATGTTCACCGGGAATCCTTCTCGCAAGAAAATCACGAAACAATGCCCGGCTGCGATGGCCAGCGCAGCGCGGGTCGCGAGTTCGATCAACGTATCATCGTTGCCGGTGCGACGAACCAACCTCGGGCCGGACGCCTCGCAGAAGGCCAGCCCGAAGCGTAGTGATGCGCTCACCCCGACCATTGCCTCGTGCAGGTCTTCGACCGTTTTGATGAAGTGCGCCTGCCCGATCACAACGTTGAGGTCGTCGGGCTTGTCAACGGGCACCACGTCCCAGGAAAGCGACGCCGTAGTCACGCACCCATGCTGCCACGCTCAGCCGGTGGTGTGAACGATCAGTACGTCGACCTTGGACCGGGTCGCGACACTTCCGGGGATGGAGAACATCCGCCCGACGATCGCGGATCGCGCGTCCAGTCCCACATGCCCGACCACCAGCAGATCGGCCCCAACCTCCTCGGCGAGGTCAACCAGCGCGTCTACCGGAGCACCCTCAATCGGCCGCTCGTCGATCTTCTTCGCCCCGGCCGCCTTGGCCCGCTCACGCGCGTCGTGCAAGATCTCGTAGATCGGCGCGTTGCCGCGCACTTTGTAGCCCTCCGCGCCGAGGATATCCGCCGCGCGCGCATCCTCCTTGTGGGGAACGTACCCGGTCGCAAGGACCAGCTTCGCATTCGACTCGGAGGCAATCGCGGCGGCACGGTCGACCGCACGCAGCGACGACTCCGAGCCGTCGGTTCCGACCACCACGGTCTGATAGGTCGTCATTTGTCCTCCCGGCCGTGCTTGCAGTCCCATCGCAGACAGTAGCGCCCGAAAGCCTGATGGCCGGGAAAATTCCGCGAAATGCAGTCGGCTCGCCGTCGCAGTCCTGTCTGGTCGCCGTTGCTCCCCCCTGGTCACGCCCTTTTTCAAGGGCCTTACCGTAAGTTACGGCATACTGGAAGGCCAGGTCCTCAACGTTGTCGCCGCAAATTGCCGTCGGGGGGCGGGCGCGGCGCTCATGGCAGAGTCGAGATAGTGGTAGCCAACCGATCCGGCGGTAAACACCGTCGTCAGAGACCGACACCATGGCAGATCCGTCGGCGAATCGCTCGCGGCGGCGTGGCAGTGGTGTCGGTATTGGCTGTGCTCGCGACGGGAGCGGGCTGGTGGATGGCCCACGGTGTGCTGGGCGGGATCACCGTTTCGCAGGCGCTGAGTTCCGACGATCCGCACTCCAGTGGCGGCACAATGAACATCCTGCTGATCGGGCTGGACTCGCGGAAAGACCAAAACGGCAACGATCTGCCCTACGCGGTCCTGAAACACCTCCACGCCGGTGACTCCGAGGACGGCGGCTACAACACCAACACGCTGATCCTCGTGCATGTCGGCGCAGACAACAAAGTGGCCGCCTTCTCGATCCCCCGCGACGACTACGTCGCGTTCAGCGGCGTCCCGGGCTACAACCACATCAAGATCAAGGAAGCGTACGGGCTCACCAAGAGCTACGTCGAGCAGAAGCTCATCAATCGCGGCGTGAGCGATCAGAAAGAACTCGAAACAAAGGGCCGCGAAGCCGGCCGGTCGGCGACCCTACGTACGGTGCGCAACCTGACCGGCGTCCCGATCGACTACTTCGCCGAGGTCAACCTGGCCGGGTTCTACGACCTCACCCAAAGTCTGGGCGGGGTCGAGGTGTGTCTGAAACACGCCGTCTACGACTCGTACTCCGGCGCGGACTTCCCGGCCGGCCGCCAGACGCTGGATGCCCAACAGGCGCTGGCGTTCGTGCGGCAACGCCACGGCCTGGAAAACGGTGATCTGGACCGCACCCACCGTCAGCAGGCATTCCTGTCGTCGGTCATGCACCAACTCCAGGACTCGGGCACGTTCACCGACCTGGGCAAGCTGAAGAGCCTGGTCGCCGTGGCGCGGAAGGACGTCGTACTGTCGGCGGGCTGGGACGAGGACCAGTTCCGTCGGATGGGTGCGCTGGCCGGCGGCGATATCGAGTACCGGACGCTGCCGGTGGTGCGCTACGAGAACATCAACGGCCAAGACGTCAACATCGTCGATCCCGCCGCGATCAGGGCCGAGGTCGCGGCCGCGTTCGGCACCACCGGATCCACCACCGCGACGGCCAGCACACCGAATCCCTCGACCGTGGTCGACGTGGTCAACGCCGGCACCACCTCCGGGCTGGCCACCAAGGTGTCTCGCACGCTGGCCAAGCACGGCTATACCGCCGGTACGGTGCGCGACCGCAAGTACAGCGAATCGACCACCACAACCGTCGACTACGGCACCGACGCCAAAACCGATGCCCAGTCAATCGCCGCGCTACTGGGCGTCGACGCCGCCGAGCGCACCGATCCCGCGCTGAGCCCCGGCCACGTCCGAGTCGTCGTCGGCGACGACTACTTGTCGTCCCAAGACGAGACCGCGACGGCTTCACCGATGGCCGGCTCCTATCACAGTTCGCGCACCACCACCAGCAGCACCGAACCAACCCCCGATCAGGGCGTACCGATCGACGGCGGTGGCGTGCCGTGCGTCAACTAACGACTAGCCGCGAGAGTGCAACTGCCGACGCATTTCTCGAGTAGACCCGTCGCCAGTTGCACTTTCGCGGCGGAGAAGGAACTCCAGCACGGCGCTCTCGAAGGCTTCTTTGGCCTCGATCATCGTCCAGTGCCCGCAGTTGGGGAAAACATGCAGTTCGGCGTTGGGGATGGTGCGCATCGGGATCAGCGCCATGTCGAGCGGGCTGACCCGATCGTCACGGCCCCAGGTGATCAGCGTGGGCGCCTTGACCCGGTGCATCATCGCCCACGGCTGCGGACCCTTGGACGACTCCATGGCCTTGGTCATCTGATCGAACGCTTCCCTGCTGTACATCCGGCGCGCACCGGCCAGCGTCGCCGGATCGGTGGCATGTTTCCACCGCTCCTCGATCAGCTCCTCGGTGACCACGACCGGGTCGTACACCATCGACTGCAGCCAGCGGATCAGCCGCTCCCGGGTGGGCTCCTCGGTGAACTCCTGCAGCAGCCGGATGCCTTCGGCCGGACCGGGGCTGAAGACGTTGCGGCCGATGCCACCGATGGTCACCAGTTTGCGCACCCGATCGGGGTGGGCGATCGCGAAGTTGAGCGCGATACCGCCGCCCATCGAGTTGCCGATGATGTCGACGGTGTCCAGACCCAGCGCGTCGACGAACCGCTTCACCGCGTCGAACGCGGTGATCATCGGATGCCCGCCGAAGTCGTCGCTGACCCCGAACCCGGGGAATTCCAGGATCAGGCAGCGGAAGAATTCGGCGAACGCGCCCAGCACGCCGCGAAAATTGCGCCAGCCCGTCACCCCCGGCCCGGATCCGTGCAACAGCAGCACCGGCGGCCCGTCACCCGCCTCGTGATAGCGCAGAACGCCTGGCTCCGTCGCGATTTCACGGATGGTGCCCTCGTAGGTCACGTCGGCCGTCATGCGTGGGTGCCGCCGTCGATGCGGATTTCGGTGCCGGTGATGAACGCGCCGTCGTCGGACACCAGCATGGCGATGACACCGGCGACGGACTCCGGACTCGCCATCGGTGCCCCGCTGGATTCCAGCGTGGTGGGCATGATCGGCGACAGCTTCGCCAACAACGTCCAGTCCGAATCCGGCGGAAGGTATCCGGCGGTGGCGTCGGTGATTCCGGATTTGATGCTGCCCGGCGCCACGCACACCGCCCGCAGTCCTTGCCTTGCGTACTCGAGCGCCAGCGCGTGGGTGAACGACTGGACGCCGCCCTTGCTGGCCGCGTAGGCCGCCATGTAGGGATGCGCGAACGACGCCGACGTCGAGCTGAAGTTCACGATCGCGCTGCGCGGGTTGGTCAGCAGTGTCGGCAACGCCTCGCGCACCACCAAGAACGTCCCGGTCAGGTTGACCCCGATGATCTGATCCCACAGCTCGCTGCTCATCTGATGGGTGTGTGCGGCGCGCAGGATCCCGGCGGCGTTGACCAACGAATCCAGACCGCCGAGTGTGTCGACGGCCGACCGCACACCGTCGATTACCGACGCCTCGTCGCCGACGTTCATTTCCACCGTGGTGAGACGCTCGCCGGTGCCAGCCTCCCCGGCCTGGGCGCGGGTCTTGTCCGGGCTCGCGATATCGGCGGCGACGACGGCGGCGCCCTCGGCCAGCAGGCGCAGCACGGTGGCCTGCCCGATTCCCGACGCGGCGCCGGTCACCAATATCCGGTTGCCCTCTAGTCGCTTCATCTGCTCTCCCGTGCACTCCTGTCCCGCATCACTGTCCCATTAGACGCCGGCCGCGTGCCGAGCTCCGATGAAGCCGAACACCATCGCCGGCCCGATGGTGGCCCCGGCACCGGCGTAGTCGTTGCCCATCACCGCGGCAGAGGTGTTGCCGGTGGCGTACAGGCCCGCGATCACCGTGCCGTCGGCGCGCAGCACCTGACCGTGTGCGTTGTATACCAGCCCGCCTTTGGTGCCCAGGTCACCGGCCTGGACGCGCGCCGCGTAGTAGGGCGCGGTGTCGATGACGTCCATCGTCGGCTGCGGCAGCGTCGGGTCGCCGTAGTAGTTGTCGTAGGCGCTCTCGCCGCGGCCGAAGTCGCGGTCTATGCCATCGCGCGCGAATCCGTTGAACCGGTCCACGGTTTCGCGTAACGCCACCGCGGGCACGCCGATCGCGGCGGCCAGGCTTCCGAGGCTGTCTGCGCGGTGCAGCAGCCCGGTGGCGTACCAGTCGTCAGGGAATTTCTGCCCGGCCATTACGCCGCCGAATTGGTAGCGGTTCTTGGCTTTCCGGTCGAAGACGAACCAGGTCGGATCGTGGTGGCCGGCGAGCTGCTGGTGCACGAAGGTGACATACGGGGCCGCCTCGTTGGCGAAGCGTCTCCCGGTCTGGTCCACGATGATCGAACGGGGAATCGAGCGCTCCGACACCAGCACGCTCATGATGCCGTCGGGCCGCTGAAAGGCGGGCATCCACCAGGCGTCATCCATCAAATCAATTGCGCCGCCCACGGCTTGGCCCGCCGTGATGCCGTCACCGGTGTTGTCGACCGATCCGGCACTGTAGTTGTCCTTGCCGCCCTCGCGCAGGAAACGCTTGCGCATCTCGGTGTTGTGCTCGAATCCCCCGGTGGCCAGCAGCACACCGTTACGCGCCCGGATGCGCACCCCGGTACCGTCGCGCCGGGCACGAACCCCGATGACCGCACCGGTGCCGTTGGTGATCAGCGACTGCATGGAAGTGTTGAGCCACAACGGGATACCAGCGTCTTTGGCGGCCAGCCGCAAGCGTCCGATCAGTGCCCGACCGAGGGTGTCCATATGCCGGCGCAGCAGGATACCGGTGACTGCCCGCCAAACCGTATGCGTCGCGGCGCGACGGCCCGCCCAGGTGCGCATCACCATGTTCAGTCGCGCGAATTCCTTCGAGGTGACAAAAAGCCCGCCGGGCGTGGCCAGTGCGGCGGGTCGCAGCAACGTCTCGTCGTCGCCGAGCTTCTTCAGGTCGAAGGGCAGCGGCTCGATCGTGCGACCTGCTGCCCGCCCGCCCGGCGCCTCCGGGTGATAGTCGGAATAGCCGGTGCACCACTGGAATCGCAGATGACCGCTGGTGCGCTCGAGAAACTCCAGCGCCAGCGGCCCGTTGTCGATGAACGCATCGATGTTCGCCGCCGGCACCCGGTCGCCGATGACAGCGGCCAAATAGCTACGGACATCCGTCCGGGAATCGGTCACGCCCTCCCGTTTGAGCGTCGGGTTGTTCGGTACCCAGATGTTGCCGCCCGATAGCGCGGTGCTGCCGCCGTAGACGCCGGCCTTCTCGATGATCAGGGTGTCCAGGTCATGGGCGTCGGCGGTCAGGGCCGCGGTCAGACCGCCGCAGCCGCTGCCGACGACCAGGAAGTCGACCTGGTGATCCCAAGCGTGTTGCTGATCCGCGGCCGGCACGCGCCCCAGGCAACCACACCGGGCTGCGCTGCGCTTCGCCGCTTCCCGCCCAGCGGGACGATCGGCCCCCGGGAGGCCGACGGCCCCGTACCGTCTTCCGTCATGACGCAGACCGTCGACGTCGTGGTGGTGGGCGCGGGCTTCGGCGGGCTTTACGCGCTGCACCGGTTACGCAGCGACGGCCTAACCGTGCGGGTATTCGAAGCCGCGGACGGTGTCGGCGGGGTGTGGTATTGGAATCGCTATCCGGGTGCGCGCTGCGATGTCGAAAGCGTCGACTACTCGTACTCCTTCGACGAGCGGCTGCAGCAGGAGTGGAATTGGAGCGAGAAGTACGCCACCCAGCCCGAGATCTTGCGATATCTCAACCATGTCGCCGACCGGTTCGACCTGCGCCGCGACATCACCTTGGACACCCGGGTTACCGACGCGGTGCTAGACGAGGACAGCTTGCGGTGGCAGATCCGCACCGACACAGGCGAAGTGGTGTCTGCCCGCTTTCTGGCGCTGGCCGTCGGGCCGTTGTCGAATGCGAACATCCCGGCGATCGACGGGCTGGCGTCGTTCGCCGGTGCGGTGTACCACACCGGGCGCTGGCCGCACGACAGCGTCGACTTCACCGGACAACGGGTCGGCGTGGTCGGAACCGGATCGTCTGGCATTCAAGCGATCCCGTGTATCGCCCAGCAGGCCGATCGGCTATATGTGTTCCAGCGCAGCGCCAACTACAGCGTGCCCGCGGGCAACGTGCCGTTCGACGACGATGCGCGCCGCGCACTGAAGGCCGGCTACCCGCAGCGGCGGTGGCTGTCGATGGCCAGCGGCGGCGGTTCACCGCATCAGCCGCATCCACAGCCGGCGTTGGAGGTGTCCGAGCAGGAACGCCGGGCGGCCTACGAGAAACGCTGGCAGCTCGGCGGAGTGCTGTTTTCCAAGACATTTCCCGATCAGATGCTCAGCGCGGCCGCCAATGACACGGCCCGGGCCTTCTGGGAGGAGAAGATCCGGGCGGTGGTCGAGGACCCCGCGACTGCGGAACTGTTGATCCCGACCGACCACCCGATCGGCACCAAGCGGATCTGCACCGATGACAACTACTATCAGACGTTCAACCGCGAGAATGTGACCCTGGTGGATTTGCGGATGACACCGATTCAGCGGATGGACGCCACCGGCGTACACACCAGCGAGGCCCGCTACGCGCTGGACGCGCTGGTGCTGGCAACCGGGTTCGACGCCATGACGGGATCGGTGCACAAGCTCAACATCGTCGGTCGCGACGGCGTGACACTGAATCGGGCATGGGCGGGGGGACCGGTGACCTATCTCGGTCTGGGCGTCCCGGGCTTTCCGAATCTGTTCAACATCAGCGGACCGGGCAGCGCCTCGGTGTTGGCCAACATGGCGCTGCATTCTGAGTTGCACGTCAACTGGATTGCCGACGCGATCGGCTATCTCGATGCGCACGGCGCTGCCGCGCTGGAGGCCGGCCGTGCAGCGGCCGCTGATTGGGTCGACGAGTGCGCCCAGCGCGCCGCCGGTACCCTGATGCCCCGGGCCAACTCCTGGTATCTGGGCGCCAACGTCCCCGGCAAACCGCGGGTCTTCATGCCGTTCGTCGGCGGGTTCGGCGTGTACGGCCAGATCATCGCCGACGTCGCCGCGGCCGGCTACAAGGGATTCGAGCTTATCCGCGGCCGGTCGCTCACTCCGTCCCACTGAGCGGTCAGCTGACCTCACCGGTCAGCCACCGGTTGCTAACCTTCGAAAGTGGGGTCCAGCGAACTACCGAACCTTCCGCCCACCAGTTGGGCGGTTCTCGGCATGCTCGCGTTCGGCGAAGAGGTCTCCGGTTACGACATCAAGAAGTGGGCGGATTGGAGTGTCGGCTACTTCTATTGGAGCCCGTCGTTCAGCCAGATCTATTCAGAGCTCAAGAGGCTGGAATCGCACGGCTACGCGACCTCGCGGGTACTGCACGGCGGTGGGCTGCGCGGGCGCCGGGTCTACAAGATCACCGAATCGGGCCAGGACGCGATCAGCAAGTGGGCTACCGAGGCCCCGACCGACCCGCCGATACTGAAACACAGTGTGCTGCTGCGGGTTTGGCTCGGACATCTCAATGAGCCGGATCGGTTGAAGGAGATCTTGCAGGAGCACATCGCCTACGCGGACAGGATGCGTCAGCGGGTGGCGATCGATTCGCAGGCCGCGGCGGCCGAACCGGCCTGGGCATACCCGCGGATCGCGATGCAGTGGTCGGAGCGCTACTACGCCGCCGAGCGCGAGCTTGCGCTGCAACTGATCAAGGACATCGACGAGGCGCAGGCGGCGCTAGAGCGGGGGAGAGCAAACGCGGGCGGTAAGTTTCCCGTGCCACAGCCCGGCGGCTGGCGTGAGGTCGAGAAGCGAGTACAGGCGGAACACCCAACCGGTCACTGATCGTCGGCAAGTCGCAATGCCTGGGTGGGACAGCTGGCGATCGCGTTTTCCACCAGGTCGCGGTCTTCCTCCCGGATGTTCTCGTTGTGAACGATGACGATGCCGTCGTCGCCGACTTCAAAGACAGCTGGGTGAATCCCCTCGCAGATTCCGTTTCCCATGCACCGCTCGCGGTCGGCGATGACCTCCATGGCAGCTCCTTCGAACTTTCAGGCATCGGCGACGAACGCAAGACTGGACGGCCGCCGGACATACATCCCGTCGGCGTACTCGACCGCATCGCAGTCAACGCTGAAGTCCGGGCACCGGGCGAGCAGTTCCTCCAGGACCACCCGCGACTGCATCCGCGCTGCAGCGTTACCGATGCAGTGGTGGTTACCCTGAGCAAAGGTCAGGATTCCCTGCGGCTTGCGCAGCACGTCCAGTTCTTCGGCGTCCGGTCCATACTGGTGCGGATCGCGATTAGCCGAGCCGTATAACAACAACGTCTTGCGCCCGGCCGGGATGGTCACGCCATCGATCTGCACGTCACGAGTCGCGGTGCGCGCCAGGCCCTGCACCGGCGACGTCAGGCGCAGCAACTCCTCAACCGCCTCGCCGATGCTGCCCGGATCCTCGATCAACATCGCCCGCTGGTCGCGGTGTTGGGTGAGCAATAGCGCACTGCCGCCGAGCATCCCGATTATCGTGTCGTTGCCGCCGGTGATCATTGTGAAGGCCCAGCCCAGGATCCTCGCCAGACCGGTTGTATCGCCGTCGCTGCCGAGGCCGGCCGCGACCAAGTGTGACACCGTGTCCTCGCCTGGGTCTTTCTTGCGTCGTTCGACCAGCTCGGTGAAGTAACCGAAGAGCTCGCCGATGGCTTTCATGGCTCCGGCCGGGTGCCCCACCGCGCTGGCCTCGACGATCGCCTCGGCCCAGCCGCCGAAGCGGCTGCGGTCTTCTTCTGATACCCCCAGGTAGTGGGCCACGACCATGCTGGCCAGCGGTTTGAAGAGTTCGGCGACGATATCGCCGCCGCCTTCGGCGCGCAGCCGCTCGATGCGCTCCACCACGAAGTCGCGCACCGTCGGCTCGATCGAGATCATCTGCTTGGGGGTGAATCCCTTGTGGACCATCCGGCGAAACGTGCTGTGCTCCAGGGGGTCGAGCATCACCAGCGGTGGATTGTCAGCGAGGCCCAGCCGCTCCATCTCCCCGTAGTCGACGGTCAAGCCTTGGGCGGACGAGAACGTTTCCCAGTCACGCGCGGCGGTACAGACATCCGGGTACCGGGACAACACCCAATAGTCCTTCTCCGGCGCATGCCCGGGAACCACATGGTGCACCGGGTCGTGCTCGCGCAGCGCCGCATACATCGGCCAGGGGTCACGCCACGATGCACCGGAGCGGGGCGTGAACGTCACCGTTTCGTTGGGCACCGCCGCTGTCACGTCTGTTTCCCTTAACCGTTAACCACGTTCCGGGGCCAGACGCTGCAGGGCCAGCCCGCCTTCGAACGGCCGGTACCCGAATGCAGCCGGCGCGCGATAGCCGGTGTCCCTGAGCGGAGTGTGTACCTCGGCGACCGTGGGACCGATCTTCGCAGCAACCTGTGCCAGCGCATCGAGGTCAAAGCGGTACAAGCGGCCCGCGTTGCCGCCCAGGATCTTCCGGCAATCATCCTCGGACTTGTCAGACAGCGCCCAGCGGATCGCCAGCTCGGACTGCGGCGCGAAGCCTTCCTCGTGGGGATAGTCGCTGCCCCACATAATGTGGTCGGCGCCCATGAAATCGATCATCGCGGAGTCGTACGGCGCCAGCTCGCTGGCCAGATAGCAGTTGCGCTGGGCATATTCGCTTGGGGACAGGGTCAGCTCGTCGACCGACGACCCGCCGAACATCCCGTAGGTGCGGTTGTGAGCCTCGGACTTCATGGCGGGCACCATCGCGTCGAGTATCGCCAGTTGCTGCGGCACCCATAGGGTGCCTTGCTCGGTCGGCACGAACCGCAGTGTCGGGTACCGCTCGAATACCCCGGCCAGGATCAGGTGACCAAGCGTGCGTTGCGCCCATAGCACCATCTCGGTGATCAACACCGCATTGGACGCCGGTTGGTCCATCGGCATCTCGGGGCTACCGGCCCCCGCATGCTGCACCACCGTCAGGTCCAGGTCCGCGCAGAGCGCCCAAATCGGTTCGTAGCGGGTATGGAACAGCGGAGCGACCTGCGGGTCACCGGGCGAGACCGGGGGGATGAGCACCCCACCGAAGCAGTCCTGCTCGACACCCCAGCGGATCTCCGCCAAGGCCAGCTCGACATCGTTGGGAAAGACCTGGATCAACCCCCGGCGCCGGGCCGGGGCCAGCGAACAGAAGTCGATCTGCCACCGGTTGTGGGCCTGCACGCCGGCCCAACGCTTCTCGAACTCGTCGCGAGTCCGGGGCAGGCTGATGGTGATGTTGGGACTGGTCGGGAAGAACGGCGGAACGGTGTTGGGCAGCAGCACCTCGGCGGCCACCCCGTCGGCGTCCATTTCGGAAATCCGGAGCTCGTGGTCCCAGTTCCGGCTGGCGGTGGCGATGATCAGGTCATCGAACGGGCTGGCGTACGTCTTGGCCCATGCGTCAAATTCGTCGTGCAGGCGCGCAGGCAGGTACGACTTGTAGTCGTGGAGGTCGGCCCCGGCGTGGGTGTCCGTCGAGATGACGACATACCGATCGATCGTGTCCCAGCTTGTAGCCATCGTGTCCTCCGGCGTTGTGACAGGTATAAGGACCAGGGTGGGGTTTGGCCGGACGACCGGCAAGACCTCATCTCAATGAGCGGGATACTAGTGCTTCGTGGAATCGTGCTGGCTCACGCGTATTGCAGGGTGCGCACTCGCGTCGGCCGGCCGTGCAGCGGACGCGGACGCTGCAGGATCGGTTGCACGCGAATAGCGCTGCTGTCGGCGAAGTTACGCCAGATGGCCAGCGCGGTTGTCCGCACGGGTCCGGCCAGCCGATGGTCGAACGCCATCCGGTCCACTGGGCCGCAGACTGAGACCGCGGCAATCGGTTCGGCGTCATCCCCGATTGGTGCGGCGACACAACCGAATCCGGCTACCGATTCCGCCCGCTCGTAGGCAAACCCGCGGGCCCGTATCGCGGTCAACTCGCCGGCCAGCTGGCTGCGGGTGGCGATCGAGTATTTGGTCTTGCGGGCCAGCAGGTCGGTGTCGAAGCCGGCCAGCCGGCTCTGGTCGGAAAAGGCCAGCAGGGCCTTACCGACAGCCGTGCAGTGCGCCGGCTGACGGCCACCGACGCGGGAGGGAATCTCGGCACCGAACCCGCCGGCGATCTTCTCCAGGTAGACCACGTCGGTGCCGTCGAGCACGGCCAGGTGTACCACCAAGCCGGTGGCCCGATGCAGCTCGTGCAGCAGCGGCAGTGCCGCGCGGTGCAGCCGGTCCTGATGTACGGCAGCCGATCCCAGTTCCATCAGCCGCATACCCAGCTCGTAGTCGCGGCCCTGGCGGCGCAGCCATCGCAGTTGCACCAGCCGTTCGAGCATCCGGTGCGCCGACGACCGCGGCAGGCCGGTGCGCCGCACGACCTGGGCCAGCGAAAGCCGGCCGGGCCCGTCGAAGGCATCGAGCACCAGTGACACGCGATCGATGACGGCACTCGGGGTGCAGGAGTCGGTGGTCATGGTCCCTCCTGGCGGTACGGACATATTACTATTAGTAATATGCCTATCCATACCACACTGTGGTCGCGATCACAACAAGTTGGCGCCGGCGGCGGCCCGCCCGGCGCGGCGGCCGTAGAAGCTGCCGTCGCCGAGCGACACTCCACTGGCATATCCCCAGGCCGCGAGTCCGGCGGCGGCCCGGCCCGCCGCGTACAGCCCCGGGATCGGTTCGCCACTGACGTGCAGCACCTCGGCAGCCAACGTGGTGTGCAACCCGCCCAGGGTGAAGCCGCCGGTGCTGCCGCACAGGTCGATGGCGCCCACCGGGGTGCCGATCGGGCGTACCCACTCGCGTTTCTTGTGCAGCAGCGGGTCGTCGCCGCGTGCGGCTCCGTCGTTGTAGGCGGCCACCGTCGCCTGCAGCGACCCGGGGGGCAACCCCGTCTCGATTTCCAGTTCGGCCACGCTCTCGCACACCCAGTTCGGCGGGCGCAGCAGCGCCGGGGTCGCCGACGGCGCGGCCATCGCCTGCTCGTGGGCATCGGCATCCAGCACCAGAAACGCGCTGTCGTCCTGCTGGTAGAGCGTCAGCTGGCCGATGCGGCCCGGGTAGGTGTCCTCGGCGACGTAGCGCTGTCCCCGCCCGTTGACCAGAATCCCGCGCACCACCAGCTGCGGGTCGACGAAGAACGCCACCTCGGTGGCGTCCATGTGGGCCAGGTCGGCACCCAGTGCCTGTGCCATCCGGATCCCTTGTCCGTCATGCTCTTCGACGGAGGCGGCCGGCCGACCGGCAATCCGTGGCGCGTACCGGGCCACCATCGATTCGTTGTAGGCGAAGCTGCCGGTGGCCAACACGACGCCGCGTCGTGCCCGCACCGCGATCTCGGCGCCGTACTGGCGTGCGACGATCCCGACCACCCGCCCGTCGGCCTCGACCACCAGACGCTGCACCCGGGTGTCGACAACACTGCGCACGCCCAGCGCGGTGGCGGTATCAACCAGCGGCTTCATCAGCATGTAGCCGCCACCCTTTTCGCCGGTGCGCTTGTCCTGCATCTGCGGGACGTGCCCGCGCGGCGCCGGGGTGGCGATTTCGTTGAACGGGAACGCATTCTCGCCGCCGGTGTACATCAGGCCGTCGTCACCGGGCGGTTCCCAGCCCGGTTCACCGTAGAAGCTCGGCTTGAACGGCACCCCGCAGCCGACCAACCACTCGAAGTGCTCGACACTGCCCGTGCAGTAGTCGGCAATCCGGTCTTCGTCGACGCCGGGGCCCATCGCCGCGCACAGGAAGGTCCGCATGTTGTCGACGGAATCATCGAAGCCGCAGGCCTTCTGGATCGGGGTGCCGCCGCCGAGATAGACGAATCCGCCGGCCAGCGCGGCCGCGCCGCCCCATCCGCCGGTGCGCTCGGCCACCACCACGTCGGCGCCGGCCCGGGCCGCCTCGATCGCCGCCGCAGCACCCGCGATGCCGTACCCGGCGATCACCACGTCGGCCTCGATGTCCCACTGCGCGATCTCGCGAGCGGTGACAGGCCGCACCGTCACATCGCCGCCAGCGGTTCGCTACCCGACCAGTCGTGACCCCAGTAGCTGTCGGCGGTGATCTCCTCGGCCGTGTAATGGGTTTCGTCGACCTTCATACCATCGGTGCCGAACTCGACGTCCCAACCGCCGGGCGCCCGGACGTAGAACGAGACCACCTTGTCGTTGGTGTGCCGTCCGAGGGTTGACGACAGCGAAAAGCCGTGACGTGCCACGCGATCCAGTGCGCAGCCGACGGCGTCCAGGGTGTCGACCTCCACCATGATGTGCACCAGGCCCGGCGCGCCACCGTGCGGCGCGGGACATATCGCCATGCTGTGATGGCGCTGATTGACACCGAGGAAACGGATCCGCAGCGGACCGAACTCCGGCGGGGCGGGTAGCCGCATCGCGCCGCGCGGCAAAAAGCCCAGCACCTCGGTGTAGAACGCGAAAGTGGCCGCAGGATCTGTCGTCGGCAACACCACATGGCCGAGCCCCTGTGCGCCGGTGACAAACCGCGCGGCGAACGGGGTGATCACCGGGCTGTGGTCGAGTACCGAACCATGAAACACCTCGACCGGGGCGCCAGTGGGATCGGTGAAGGCGATGACCTCCTCGACGCGGCGGACGTCGGCCTCCTCCACCGCCAGCGACTTGACCGCCACCCCTGCATCCTCCAGCGAGTCGCGAACCCGCCCCAGCGCCACCCCGTCGCGAACCTCCCAGCCGATGTGTACGACTTGGTCGAGCTCGCCCGGAACGACGGTGATGCGGGCGGCACGCTCGTCCATCCGCAGATACAGCGCGTTGCTATCTGGACCGCTGCCCTGCGCGAAACCCAGTACCTCGAAAGCGAACGCCCGCCAGCGGTCGATGTCGGTGGTCTGAATCTTGAGGTAGCCAAGGCTTTTGACGTCGGCCATGGCGGGTCAGATCATCTTCTGCAGCGACTCGGGCGGTTCGATACCCAGCGAGCTCAGTGCTGCGGCATGGTAGACGGTGCTCGGCACATGGATGGCGTGATTGAGGCCGGCGTGCGCGTCACGCCAAAAGCGTTGCAGCGGCTTGTCCAGCCGCAATGCGTTACCGCCCGAGCGGGCGAAGATCTGGTCGGTCGCCATCACCGCCCGCCAGGCTGCACGGATCTGGGTGCGCCTGCCCATGGCCCGCTCTTGGAACGAGACGTCACGGCCGGAATCGACGATGTCCCACATCTTGTCGACGGTGGCCAACAACTCCTGGCGGGCGGCGTTGATGTCGGCGGCTGCCTCCCCGATTGCGTACAACACGTAGGGGTCATCCTTGACCGCTGTGCCCATTGCGTTGATCCGATCCCGCTGGTAATCGAGATGCGCGGCCAGCGTGCCCTCGGCGATCCCGATCACCGCGGCGGTGATGCCGAGCGGGAACATGTGCGACCACGGCATCTTGTACAGCGATTCGGTGACGCCGGCCTCCTTCTGCGCGGTGCCGTCGATGACCTGGTCGCCGTTCATCACCCGGTAGTCGGGAACGGACACGTCGCGCACAATGATGTCTTTAGACCCGGTTCCCTTCAGCCCCACCACATTCCATGAGTCCTCGACGATCTGGTAGTCACTGCGCGGCAGGATCATGTGCAGCATGGTCGGCGGTGTGGCGATGCTGCCGTCGGCGTTACCGAGCAACGCACCCAGGAATATCCACTGGCAGTGATCGGTGCCCGAGCTGAACTGCCAGCGCCCACTGAATCGGTAGCCGCCGTCGGCCGGGACGGCCACGCCGGTGGGTGCGTACGGGGAGGCCATCCAGGTGTTGTCGTCTTCGCCCAGAACTTCGTCCTGCACCCGGGGGTCGGCGAACGCGAGCTGCCACGGGTGCACACCGACCACCCCGCAGATCCACCCGGCAGCGCCGTCCAGCGACGCCACCGCCATCACTGTCTCGGCGAACTCGCGCGGGTGCGCCTCGAACCCGCCGTAGCGCTTGCGCTGCATCAGCTTGACCGGGCCGGCAGCCTTGAGCAACTTTGCGGTGTCGTCGGGCAGCTGGCCCAGGCGTTCGGCCTCGGTCCCCTGATCGCGGAGCCGGTCCGCGATGTCCATGATGTTGTCGATTACCCGTCGGGCCATCGTGGTTTCCTGTCTGCTCGTGGGATCAGGACGCTCTCGTGCCGGAGTCGATCCTGACCCAGCCGGCGACGTTCGGCCCGGCCCTGTCCCGGTCAGTGGACAGATTTGGCGGTTATCGGATGCCATCCGATCTACCGTGCCTGCATGCGGATGCTCGGAAAGGTCGCGATCGTTACCGGCGCTGCTCGCGGCATGAGTCGCGCGCATTGTGTGCGGCTGGCGCAGGAAGGCGCCGACATTGCCGCGGTGGATCTGCCGCAGACCTCCGACGACCTGGCCGAGACGGCAGAACTGGTTCGATCACACGGCCGGCGGTGCCGTACCGGATTCGCCGACGTGCGTGACGGCGATCAGCTGACCGCTGCGATCGACGCCGACGTCGGTGAGCTCGGCGGGCTCGACGTCGTCGTCGCCAACGCCGGCATCTATGCCGACCTGGCGCTGTCGTGGCAGCTGACCGACGAGGCGTGGCAGCGCACACTGGACGTCAACCTGACGGGCGTGTGGCACACGGTCAAAGCGTGCATTCCGCACCTGCGCAGCGGCGGCTCGATCGTCATCGTGAGTTCCACCAGCGGCTTGCGCGGCGGAGCGGCGATCGCGCACTACGCGGCGAGCAAACACGCGTTGGTCGGTTTGACTCGCAGCCTGGCAAACGAGCTGGGGTCCAAGGGGATTCGGGTGAACAGCGTCCATCCCGGCTCAGTGGCCACACCCATGATCCTCAACGACACGGTATTCGCCAAACTGCGCCCCGACCTGGCCAGTCCGTCGCAAGACGACGCGGCCGAAATCCTCGCCTCCCGCAACCTGCTTCCGGTGCCGTGGGTGGAACCCGAGGACGTCAGCAACGCCGTGCTGTTTCTGGCGTGCGACGAGTCGCGCTATATCACCGGAACCAAACTCGTCGTCGACGCCGGACTCACGCAGAAAACCTAGGTCGCCGGGTGCAAGCTGGACACCATGGAGATCGGATTCATCGGCCTGGGCAACATGGGTCGCGGCATGGCCGCCAACCTGCTCGTGGCGGGTCACAACGTCACCGTCTACAACCGCTCGCCCGACAAGGCGGAGGCGCTGGCCCGGCAGGGCGCAATACCCGCACGGACCATCGCGGAGGCCTGCGGCGGGGAGGTCGTGGTCACGATGCTGGCCGACGACGCCGCTGTCGAAGAGGTGGTGTTCGGTGCGCACGGTGTCCTGGCGTCGTTGCCCCCCGGCGCCACCCACGTCTCGTCGAGCACGATCAGCGTCGCGTTGTCCAAGCGGTTATCCGCCGCGCACGCCGAGGACGGCCAGCAGTATGTCGCCGCACCGGTGTTCGGTCGTCCCGAAGCTGCTGCCGCTGCAAAGCTTTTCGTCGTCGCTGCGGGCGCGGCGGCGGTACTCGAACCGTTGACGCCGCTCTTCGACGCGATCGGTCAGCGGACCTTTGTGGTGGGCGAGCAACAACACGCCGCCAACCTGGTCAAGCTGTCCGGCAACTTTCTGATCGCGTCGATGATCGAGTCGCTCGGCGAGACGGTCGCGCTGGTCGGCAAGGCCGGGGTCGATCCGCTGCACTACGTCGACATCCTCACGTCGACCCTCTTCAACGCACCGGCGTACCAGACTTACGGCGCGCTGATCGCACGGCAGGAATTCGAGCCGGCCGGGTTCGCCGCGACGCTCGGGCTCAAGGACATCCGGCTGGTGCTGGGCGCCGCCGAAGAGCTGGCGGTGCCATTGCCGGTTGCCAGCCTGTTGCGCGACCGCTTCGTTGCGCTGCTGGCCAGCGGTGGCGGGCACCTGGACTGGTCGGCAATCGCCGCACTCGCCGGTCGCGACGCCGGCGTTGGCAATTGGGACTAGACCACTCCGCGTAGCCCCTCCGCCCCGAACACCGGCTCGAGCATCGCGGAAAAGTCCGGGCCGCGGCGCAACGCATGCCCGCCGTCGACGTTGATGATCTGGCCGGTGATCCAGCTCGCGGCATCGCTGAGCAGAAACATCGCCAGGTTGGCGATGTCGGTGACCTCACCCACCCGGGGCAGCGGGGTGCATCGTCGGTAGTCCTCGCTCAGTTGCGGCGAATCCGTGATCGCGGCAACCAGATCCGTATGGATGAGCCCGGGACGGATGCCGTTGACCCGCACCCAGGATGCGCCCAGTTCGTCGGCGGCCAACATCATCATGTGGTCGACCGCGGACTTGGTCACCCCGTAGGCGCCGAACCAGCGGTGGGTGTTACTGGCGGCGATCGACGAGATGCCGACGAACGAACCGCCGCCGCCGCGCACCAGCTGACGTGCGGCGTGTTTGAGCACATACATGGTGCCGTTGACGTTGAGGTCTACGGTGCGACGCCTGTCGGCGTTACGGCCGACGATCAGCACATTGGCCCCGGCCGCGACCAAGCCGACGGCCACCGCCTTGCCGATTCCGCTACCGCCCCCGGTGACCAGGTAGGTCCGATCGTCGAATGAAAGCTGCACGCCAACTCCTCACATCGAAACTAGAACATGTTCTAACATCTGACCATGGAACCGTCGGCAGCGGCCGCAGGGTGGGTGAGACCCGAGTTTTCGTCCCACTCAACAAGACAGTTCTTTCCGACGTGTCCAGCGGAGGACGATGATCGACTGAGGGTACTGCACCACACCGGAGAGACGGAGAGACAATGACAGCCTGGGACACGATGGACCGCTACGTCGTCATTTCGACCGACACCCACGCCGGGGCCGATCTTCGCGACTACAAGCCGTACCTGCCAGCGCGCCTACATGACGACTTCGACGCGTGGGCAGACACATACGCCAGCCCGTTCGACGACCTGATCATCGCCACCGCCAACCGCAACTGGGACCACGAACTCCGGATGAGTGAAATGGACGCCGACGGGGTTGCCGCTGAGTTGCTGATTCCCAACACCGTTCCCCCGTTCTTTCCGACGACTCCCAACATCACCATCAGCCTGCCGCGCACCCGCGAAGAATTCGAGCAGCGTTGGGCGGGCGTGCAGGCTCACAATCGCTGGCAGATCGACTTCTGCTCGCTGGCTCCGACTCGGCGCCGCGGCGTGATCCAAGTCTTTCCCAATGACATCGACGTGGCGCTGAAGGAGATTCGCTGGGGTGCCGAGCAGGGCTGCTTTGGCGGGGTGCTTCTTCCCGCGGTCTCGCCGGGTGATGAGCAGGTCGCCCCGCTTTTCCACACCCGTTATGAACCGATCTGGGCGCTTTGCACCGACCTCGACATGCCGGTAGTCCAGCACGCGGGAGCCGGTAGCCCGGTAATGCCGATGGACCAACCTGCATCCAACGCGGTATTGATCACCGAGATGGCGCTGTGGGCCCAGCGCACCCTCGGTCACCTCATCCTCGCCGGCGTGTTCGAGCGGCACCCGACGCTGCGGTTCGTGCCGACTGAGCAGGGCACCCTTTGGGTGCAGCAGCACCTCGCGATCCTCGACGCGATGGTGCCGACCATGAAATCCGATGCCGACAACCGCACCTACGGGATATTCGGCGGATCGTCGGTCGATGAGTTGACCATGGCCCCGAGCGAGTACACCCGGCGCAACTGCTACCTGGCCAGTGAACTTGCACCGTACGACTCCGCGATGATCGATTTCATGGGAGCAGACCACATCATGTGGGGTAGTGATTACCCGCACGAGGAAGGGTTTGCCCCCCAGTCGAAGCTGGCTATCCGTTGGGCTCTGCACGACAAGGCGGAGGATGTCTGCCGGAAGATCCTCGGCGGCAACGCGGGGCGCCTTTACCGGTTCGACCTTGATGCGCTTGCGCCGATCGCCGCCAAGATCGGGCCCACGGTCGCCGAGGTGCACACTCCATTGGAGGAAACCGGCTACCGCGCCCCGGCCGCTTTCGGCTACCGGCCGTTTGAGGGCGGGCTGGCGCTCAAGCGCTTTGCCGCGCGCTCTTAGCGGACCTCCGGTTACGGCGTATCGCGACGGGCCGGTTGCGTGGCTTTCGCCGTGCGCCAGTCCTCGACTTCGGGTGGCAGCGCCACGGGGTACTTGTTCTCGTTGTGACCCGCCCAATGTGCGTGCCCCAACTGGTGGACGTGGAAGCCATGCCGCAGCGCCTCGGTGAAACCCATCGCGTCGGCCGCTGCGTTCACCGAATCCTTGATCAGCAGCGCAGCCATCGTGGGCCGCTGTGCGATACGCCGAGCGAACTCCAGGGTCTTATCCGCCAACTCGTCGACCGGGAATACCTTGGAAACCATACCCAGCCGATATGCCTCGTCTGCGCCCAGCGAATCACCAGTCAAAAGCAGCTCTTTGGCCTTGCGTGGACCGAATTCCCAAGGGTGCGCATAATATTCGACTCCCGGCATGCCCAGCCGCACACCGACCACGTCGCTGAACAGCGCGTTGTCGGCGGCCACGATCAAATCGCAGGCCCAGATCAGCATCAGGCCCGCCGATATGGCGTTGCCCTGAACCTGGGCGATGGTGATCTTGCGCAGCTCACGCCAGCGGCAGGTGTTTTGAAAGTAAAAATGCCACTCCTGCAGGTAGGTCTTCTCAGCGACCGCTTTTCGGGTGGCGCCGTGCGAACGGAAGGTCGGGTGCTGTGCGGGGCCGGGTTGCCGCTCCAGCAGCGCCGCCTCCGACCCCAGGTCGTGGCCGGCGGAGAAGTTCTTTCCGCGTGCAGCCAGAATCACCACCCGAACGGTGTCGTCGGCCTCGGCGCGGCAGAACGCCTCGTCGAGTTGCACCAATAGAGTGCGGTTCTGCGCATTGTGTGCCTCGGGCCTATTGAGCCAGATCCGGGCGATACGGCCGTCGTCGAGGGTTTCGTAGTCCACCAGGTCAGCGGGAGTCCGGCTGACCGCACTGGTGCTGGCATGATCAGGGCTTTTGACACCTCCACTGGCTGAAGC
>NZ_JBOHHI010000113.1:0-5554 GCF_050700595.1 Mycobacterium sp. | reverse complement strand
ACCCCGGCCAACGAAACCGGCTCAGCCGCAGGCGGCGTCACGTCAGTCGACGGTCCAGGTGTCACGCCCGCGCACCAGCGATTGCAGCGCGGCGCGGTCAGCCGGCTTGGACTCCTTGGCTGCGCCGACCTGTGCCCGTGCCGCGTCATCGTAGGTTGGCCGGGTGACCTGCCGGAAGATACCCATCACCGCGTGCTCGAGGTTCTGCTCGGACAGCCGCGAAAGCGCGAACGCGTAGGCGGAGTCGGCGGCGTGCGCGTCGTGCACGACGATCTCGTCGACGCTGACGTCGGCGGTCTTGGCCACCTCGAGGCCGAAGCCGGAGCGCACCACGCAGTATTCGCTGTTGGCGCCGAAGATGACCGGCTCGCCGTGGTGGACGTTGATCACCCGCTCCTCGGAGCCTTCCTTGCGCAGCGCATCGAACGAGCCGTCGTTGAAAATCGGGCAGTCCTGCAGGATCTCGACCAGCGCGGACCCGCGATGCTCAGCTGCCGCCCGCAGCACCTCCGAGAGGCCCTTGCGGTCGGAGTCCAGCGCACGCCCGACGAAACTCGCCTCGGCGCCCAGCGCCAGCGACACCGGGTTGAACGGCTGGTCCAGTGACCCCATCGGGGTGGACTTGGTGACCTTGCCGACCTCGGAGGTCGGCGAATACTGGCCCTTGGTCAGGCCGTAGATCCGGTTGTTGAACAGCAAGATGGTCAGGTTGACATTGCGACGCAGCACATGGATCAGGTGGTTGCCGCCGATCGACAACGCGTCCCCGTCACCGGTGACCACCCACACCGACAGGTCGTCGCGGGCCAGCGCAAGACCGGTGGCGATGGCCGGCGCGCGGCCGTGGATCGAGTGCAGACCATAGGTCTCCAGGTAGTACGGGAACCTGCTGGAGCAGCCGATGCCGCTGACGAAGACGATGTTCTCCCGGCGCAATCCGAGCTCGGGCAGGAAGTTGCGCATCGTGTTGAGGATGACGTAGTCGCCGCAGCCCGGGCACCAGCGGACCTCCTGGTCAGTGGTGAAGTCCTTGGACTTTTGCGGTTGGTCGGTGGTGGGCACCCCGCTCAGCGCGGTCAATCCCAGGTCGTGGCCGATCACTTCAGTCATGCGTCTGCTCCTACACCACTTCCCACGGTAGCCGCTGCCAATCTGGCGACCATCGTCTTGTCTTGCTCGATTTCGGCGAGTGTCCCGCCCAGGGCGGCGCGGATAACGCGTCCCACCTCGTCGGCCAGGAACGAGACACCCTGAACCTTGGTCACCAACTGTATGTCGACCAGGTACTTTCCCCGCAGCAGCAGTGCCAGCTGGCCCAGGTTCATCTCCGGCGCAACCACCTTCGGGTAGCGGCGCAGCACGTCACCCAGGTTGGCCGGTAATGGGTTGAGATAACGCAGGTGGGCGTGCGCAACCTTGATGCCTTTGCGACGGGCGCGCCGACACGCTTCACCGATCGGACCGTAGGTACTGCCCCACCCGACCAGCAGCAACTCGGCATCACCGGTCGGGTCGTCGACCTCCAGGTCGGGGACCCGGATCCCGTCGATCTTGGCCTGGCGCAACCGCACCATCAGGTCGTGGTTGGCCGGCTCGTAGGAGATGTTGCCGGAACCGTTGGCCGCCTCCAGCCCACCGATGCGGTGTTCCAGGCCGGGAGTGCCCGGAATGGCGAACTGGCGGGCCAGGGTTTCCGGGTCGCGGGCATACGGCTGGAACGGTTCGCCCGCCTTGGCGACGACGTGCTCGATGGGCGCGATGCTGCTCAGGTCGGGGATAAGCCACGGCTCGGAGCCGTTGGCAATCGCGCCGTCGGACAACACAATCACCGGCGTGTGGTAGCACAACGCGATTCGCACGGCCTCGACCGCGGTCTCGAAACAATCCGACGGCGACCGCGGCGCGAGCACCGCGACCGGAGATTCGCCGTTGCGCCCGTACATCGCTTGAAGCAGGTCGGCCTGCTCGGTCTTGGTCGGCATCCCGGTCGACGGCCCGGCCCGCTGTACGTCGATGACCAGCAATGGGAGTTCGGCCATCACGCCGAGGCCGATCGCCTCGGATTTCAGCGACAGCCCCGGCCCCGAGGTGCTGGTGACCCCCAGCGCACCGCCGTAGGCCGCGCCCAACGCAGCGCAAACGCCGCCGATCTCGTCTTCGGCCTGGAAGGTGACGACGTTGAAATTCTTGTGCTTGGACAGTTCGTGCAGGATGTCGGACGCGGGGGTAATCGGGTAACTGCCCAGTACCACCTGGACGCCGGCGAGTTGGCCCGCGGTGACGATGCCGTAGGCCAGTGCACTGTTACCGGAGATCTGCCGGTATTCGCCGGCCGGCAGCTTCGCCGGCGAGACATCGTAGGTGGTGCCGAATGCCTCGGTGGTTTCGCCGTAGTTCCAGCCCGCCTTCAACGCGAGCACGTTCGCTTCGGCGATATCGGGTTTGCGGGCGAACTTCTCCCGGATAAACCTCTCGCTGGCCTCGACTTGCCGGCCGTACATCCAGGACAGCAAGCCCAACGCGAACATGTTCTTGGCGCGCTGGCCGTCCTTCTTCGACGCGCCGATCGCCTCGACGGCGCCCAGCGTCAGTGTGGTCATCGCGACCGGTTGCACGACATAGTCGGACAGCTCGCCGTTTTCCAGCGGATTGCCCTCGTAGCCGACTTTGGCGAGGTTGCGCTTGGTGAACTCGTCGGAGTTGGCGATCACCAGCCCGCCGCGCGGCAGGTCGACGATGTTGGCCTTCAGCGCCGCCGGGTTCATCGCAACAAGCACGTCGGGCCGATCGCCGGCGGTGAGGATGTCGTAGTCGGCGATTTGAATCTGGAACGACGAGACACCGGGCAGCGTGCCCTGTGGGGCGCGGATCTCGGCCGGGTAATTGGGTTGGGTGGCCAGGTCGTTGCCGAACAGCGCGGCCTCGGAGGTAAAACGGTCACCGGTGAGTTGCATGCCGTCGCCGGAGTCTCCGGCAAAACGAATGACGACCTTCTCCAGCTTCTGGCGCCCCGGCGCCGCTGTGGTACGAGATTCCGACCTGGC
This sequence comes from Mycobacterium sp., assembly GCF_050700595.1. Lineage (GTDB taxonomy): Bacteria > Actinomycetota > Actinomycetes > Mycobacteriales > Mycobacteriaceae > Mycobacterium. The sequence continues at coordinate 2,510 of NZ_JBOHHI010000113.1, read as the reverse complement.
TCCGTTGTCGTTCGGACCCACGTCCCTGCCTTCCGTCGCTGTTGACCGCCGTCGGAGTGGACCCCCGGCCAAGTTTTTATGTCACTGGCAGTACCGATTATTGCACTGCTCTTAGGGTTTCGTTCACGCCGACGCGGATAAGAACTTTACCCTTATGTCGGCGAAAGCCAAGGTCAGACCCGCGGTGCGGACTAATACAACGTGAAACTGTGGTGTTCGTCACTTTTGCCGGCACGCCAAGTCTAAGAACGAAATGTACGCGCGACTAACGTCAGCTACTTAACGAACGCATAGCCGTGATGCCCCGGCGTTCACCACGATGATGGACAAGACCGTCGCGGCAGCGGCACTTATCGACACCCGCCAGCCCACCAGAGTACTGATTCGCGGCCGGAGCAGGGGCGCCGAACCGACGATCAAAACAGCGGCAGTTCCTTTAATCCGCAGTGCTTAGCGATCACGGCGAAGTCGCGATCGCGATGCGCCACCGCCAGATCCAGGCGCAGCGCCATTGCCGCCACCTGACAATCGATGAGACTTCGGATGGTTGCTCCACCACGCCGGCAACGTCGGTGGATCGCCGCCGCACTTTCCGCGTCACGAACCGGCGCCATCGGTTCGATGTCGAACCGCTGCATAAACCGGCGACGCATGTCCGCGGTCTGCTCGTCGGTAGTCCCGATCAATAGTTCCATCAGTACGACTTCCGGTACGACCAGCGGCGTACCGTCCGTGATGCGGTCAGCCATCCAGCGACTCGCGGTCGAGGCCGAAGTAGCAAAATAGTCGATCCATACGGAAGTGTCGGCGATCACGCTTTGTCGGGCTGCTCCCGCTCGGAAGCGGAAAAGGCCTCAATCTCGTCGTTAGTGAAGTCAAAACCACTGCCCTGCAGAGCCAAAGCCTCTTCCACACTCAGCGCCTCTCCTACCAGCCGTCGCAACGCGAGGTCAACGGCACTGCGCTTGGAATCGAGGCGGTAAAGGCGCTGCGCCGCGGTGACAAGCTCGTCATCGATCTCGATATTCGTCCGCGACATAACACCACCATACACCTTAAGGTGTATGGTGGGCGACGATCCGGGTCAGGCGCTCTTGTCGCGGCGCTCGGCGCGCGAGGGCTTGCGCGGGACAATCGTCGGCAGCACGTTGTCTTGCACGGTTTCCTTGGTCACCACGACCTTGGCGACATCGTCGCGGCTCGGGATGTCGTACATCACCGGCAGCAGGACTTCCTCCATGATTGCGCGCAAGCCCCGGGCCCCGGTGCCGCGGTGGATCGCCTGCTCGGCAATGGCCTCCAGCGCATCCTGGGTGAATTCCAGTTCGACACCGTCCATTTCGAAGAGCCGGGTGTATTGCTTGACCAACGCGTTCTTCGGCTCAGACAAGATCTTGACCAGCGAGTCCATGTCCAGATTGGTCACCGAAGCGACCACCGGCAGCCGACCGATGAACTCCGGAATCAGCCCGTACTTGATCAGGTCTTCGGGCATCACCTCGGCGAAGTGGTCGGTCGTGTCGATTTCGGCCTTGGAACGCACCTCGGCGCCGAAACCCAGACCGCGTTTGCCGACTCGGTCCGCGACGATCTTCTCCAGCCCGGCGAACGCACCGGCCACGATGAATAACACATTGGTGGTGTCGATCTGAATGAACTCTTGGTGCGGGTGCTTGCGGCCACCCTGAGGGGGCACCGACGCCTGAGTACCTTCGAGAATCTTCAGCAGCGCCTGCTGCACACCTTCGCCGGAGACGTGGCGGGTGATCGACGGGTTCTCGCTCTTTCGGGCGATCTTGTCAACCTCGTCGATGTAGATGATGCCGGTCTCGGCGCGTTTGACGTCATAGTCGGCGGCCTGGATCAGTTTGAGCAGAATGTTCTCGACGTCCTCGCCGACATAACCGGCTTCGGTCAGCGCGGTGGCATCGGCGATCGCGAACGGCACGTTGAGCATCTTGGCCAAGGTCTGGGCCAGATAGGTCTTACCGCAACCGGTGGGGCCCAGCATCAAGATGTTCGACTTGGTCAGCTCGACGGGCTCTCCGGACCGAGACTCACGACCCTTTTCGCCGGCCTGGATCCGCTTGTAGTGGTTGTAGACCGCGACGGCCAGTGTCCGTTTGGCAGTGTCCTGGCCGATGACATAGCCCTCCAGGAAGTCCCGAATCTCGGTGGGCTTCGGCAGTTCGTCCAGCTTGACGTCGTCAGCGTCGGCGAGTTCCTCTTCGATGATCTCGTTGCAGAGGTCGATGCACTCATCACAGATGTAGACACCCGGCCCGGCGATCAATTTCTTGACCTGCTTCTGAGACTTCCCGCAGAAACTGCACTTGAGCAGGTCGCCCCCGTCGCCGAACTTCGGCATCCCGTGATCCCTTCAGTCGATCTTGAATTAGCTAGCTGGCGCTTGCTTCTTCTAGTGCCTCGGCAAGGACTGCGGATTGCTCACGGGCGGTGATGATTTGGTCGATGATACCGTAATTCTTGGCCTGCTCCGAGTTCATGAT
>NZ_JBOHHI010000112.1:0-2322 GCF_050700595.1 Mycobacterium sp. | reverse complement strand
AGGAAGCATGTCATCGGCCAGCCGCCCTGTCCGGTGAGCGCCACGGTCGCGTTCATGTACACCGCGTCGATGTCGGGCCGCTCCTCGCGGTCGACCTTGATGCAGACGAACCCGGCGTTCATCGCCGCGGCGACCTCGTCGTCCTCGAATGACTCGTGGGCCATCACATGGCACCAGTGGCAGGCGGCGTAGCCGACGGACAGCAGGATCGGGACATCGCGTTCGGCGGCCTCGGCCAGGGCCTGCGGTGTCCACTGCTGCCAGTGCACCGGGTTGTCGGCGTGCTGGCGCAAATACGGGCTGGCCGCCCCGGCCAGGGTGTTAGTCGTCGGGCTCACGCGGTGATCCGTCTTGTTCGCCGACCGTGCCCTCGTCGGCGTCCTGGTCCGGCTCGGGGTGCTGGGGATCGAACGACTCGGGGACCTTCTTGAGTTGCCGGTTCATCGACCGCACGAGCAAGAACGTGCCAAGCAGCAGCGCAACAATGACCAGCAGCCCGAACGGGCTGGCCTTACCGAAGTCGGGCCCGGTGTTGCGGGGTGCGTCGTCGGCCAGAAAGGTGAGCGCGCTGAGCAGAATCATTTGTCCTCGATCCCGGCGAACAGGTCGGTCTCGGGCAGCCGGACGGACACCCGTGAGCGGGCCAACTCGAACTCCTCGGTCGGCCACAGTCGCTGCTGCCATTCGATCGGCGCGGCGAAAAAGTCGGCTTTGGGATCGATCTGGGTGGCGTGCGCGCGCAGCGCGTCGTCGCGTTGACTGAAATACGCCGAGCACTCCACCCGGGTCGTCACCCGGTCGGCGAACACGTCGTGCTCGGGATCCCAGTGCGCCAGCCATTTCTCGAACGGACCCTGCTCGCCGTGCTTGGCGAACTCGTCCTGCAGCAGCTGCATCCGCTGGCGCAGGAAGCCGTGGTTGTAGTACAGCTTGTGCACCGTCCAACTTTCACCGGCGGCGGGGAAGCGGCGGTAATCGCCGGCGGCTTCGTAGGCGGTGACCGAAACCTGGTGGCAGCGGATGTGGTCGGGATGCGGGTAGCCGCCGTTCTCGTCGTAGGTTGTCATCACGTGCGGCCGGAATTCGCGTACCACCCGCACCAGCGCCTCGGTACACGCCTCCAGCGGCATCAGCGCGAAACAGTCGGTCGGCAGCGGGGGCGGCGGGTCGCCCTTGGGCAGGCCAGAGTCCACGAAGCCCAGCCAGGTGTGCTCGACGCCGAGGATCTCGGCGGCCTTGGCCATCTCGTCGCGACGGACTTCGGTCATGCGTCCGTGCACTTCCGGCAGGTCCATGGCGGGGTTGAGGATGTCCCCACGTTCGCCGCCGGTCAGCGTCACCACCAGCACGCGATGGCCCTCGTCGGCGTAGCGGGCAAGGGTGGCGGCCCCCTTACTGGACTCATCGTCCGGATGGGCGTGTACCGCCATCAACCGCAACTCGTTCACCTGCTCCCTGCCCGCGTGTTGTTCGGCTTGCGCTGTGGCCCTATAACCTAAACGTATCGATGAGCGAAGACCCCATTCTGCCTCCTCAACCCCGCTACGGGCGTCGCGGGCTGTCCCGCGCCGGTCGGCGCCGGGTCGTCATCGCGCTGGCGGGGCTGGTGGTCGTCGCGGGTGTCGTCGTCGCGGTGGTCGGGTACCAGCGGCTGGGCCGCAGCGACGTAACGGGCACGCTGGCCGGTTATCGGGTGATCGACGACGAGACGGTGTCGGTGACGATCACGGTCACGCGTTCGGATTCGTCGCGTCCGGTCGACTGCATCGTGCGGGTGCGGACCAAAGACGGCAGCGAGTCGGGACGGCGTGAGGTGCTGATCCCGCCGTCGCAGGCGGCCACGGTTCAGGTGACCACGATCGTGAAGTCGGCCCGGCCGCCGGTGATGGGCGACATCTACGGTTGCGGCACCAACGTTCCGGGCTACCTGCGGTCATCATGACCGCGCCGTGGTTTGGCCGGACCGCCAACTGGGAAGATGTACGCAGCGGCCTGCGAGGCGGTGCTATCCTTGTTGGATGCACGGTTCCTGCTGGGACCGTGTATTGCTGCATTAGCGGCAATACACGCGGTTGGCGGCCCGGCAGCGAGACTTGAAACCCGCCGATGAAACGGTGCGGAACGACAACATGAGGAGCGCGACGAGATGACGGACACCCAGGTGACCTGGTTGACCCAAGAGTCACATGACCGGCTGAAGGCCGAGCTCGATCAGTTGATCGCAAACCGTCCGGCGATCGCCGCGGAAATCAACGACCGCCGCGAGGAGGGCGACCTGCGCGAGAACGGCGGATACCACGCTGCTCGCGAGGAGCAGGGCCA
>NZ_JBOHHI010000111.1:0-46082 GCF_050700595.1 Mycobacterium sp. | reverse complement strand
GTAGAGGCTGTCGGCGTTGGTTAGCCCGCCGGCGGCCCAGTCCTGCGCGTGATGGACCTCGCAGTGGTAGCCGGGTTGCGGGCAGTCGGGGCGGGTGCAGCCGCCGTCGCGGGCGTGGCAGATGATGCGTTGGTCCAGGGTGGCGATGCGCTTGCTGCGGCCCAAATACAGCGGACGCTCGCAGTGATCCTCGAAGACGGCCAGATAGTGGATGCTGTTGGCGGCCATGCGGATCACATCGCGCATCGGCAATCGGCTGTTGCCGCCGGTGCGTGCCGGCGCCGGCATCGGGATGCTGGGGTCGTGCGCGGCGCGGGCGGCCTGCTCGAGCTCACCCAGCTTGGTGGTCACGATCACGGTGACCGGCACGCCGCGATGGGTGCCGAGCTCGCCGGATGAGAGCGCGTGGCGCAGCGCGAGCTTGAGCGCGTCGTGGCAGCGCTGCGCCGGTGTGCGATGATCACGCGCCTCGGCAGCCGCATCGCTGGTCTCGGGCAGGTGGCGGCCGGGCCGGATGGCCGCGGTGATGGCCTCCAGGTAGGCGCGGGTTTCGGGGTCCAGCCAGCCGCGCAGCCGGCTCATGCCGTCGACGCATTGTGGCCCCAGCACCAGCCCGCGGCGCCGGGCCCGGTCCTCGTCGGAGAAGGTGCCGTCGGGATTGAGGCAGTCGGCGATCCGGTTGCCCACTATGGTGACGAACGTGGCGTCCTGCTTTCTGGCGTGTCGGACCAGGATGCGCTCGGCCTTTTCGCGATCGAGCGCATTAACCGCGGCGGGCAGGGCATCCAGGGCATGCAGTACCGCGGCGATGTGGTCGTCACCGACCGTGCCTTCTTCGACGGCGGTGGCCAGCTTCGGCAACTCCGGCGGCAGCGTCGGGCCGGTGAGCGAGCGTCGTGGCCGGATCCGCACCGCCACCCGAAACCGGCGTTTGACCTCCGCCGAGGTGATCCGCAGCCGCGAACACAGCAGATTCCGCATCGACACATCCGCCGGCAATGCCGGGTCGTCGGGCCCGTCGACCGGGTCGGCGATCTCGCCGAACATCCGATACGACAGGCCGCGGTTGACCCGGCCCAACGCCTCCAACCGCTCGGCGGTCGCCACCCGAAACGCATTGCCCACCAGGTCGGTGCACGACGCGCGCAACCGGGCGTAGGCAGCCTCGATCAGCTCGAGATCGGCGCGCATCTGCGCACGCACCGCATCCACGGGAAGCGCTGACTCGACGGAAGCCATACTCCAAAGCTATCGAAAGAATGTTCGAGTCACCCCGGCCGCAGCGCATCGCACGCGCAATTGTGGATAAAGCGCGAACTGTGGACAACCGACTATCGGCTCACAATCGCCACCACGGGTCGAATTCCGCAGGCCGCCCGGGTTCCACGCGCTCACCCGGCTTCGGGACCACTACCTGGACGTCGGATGTCTCGGCGGCGGTCAACAGCCGTTCGATCGGCTCCTCCCACGGGTGCGGGGCCAGCCGGAAGGTGCACCAGTGGATGGGCACCAACAGCCGGCCGTTGACGTCGCGGTGCGCCTGCACCGCCTCTTCGGGGTTCATATGGATGTCCGGCCACGCCTTGTTGTAGGCGCCGACCGGCATCAGCGTCACATCGAACGGTCCGTGCTCGGCCCCGACCTCCGCGAAGCTCCGGGTGTAGCCGGTGTCGCCGGCGAAGTAGGCGCGATGAGTGGGACCGGTGATCGCCCAGGATGCCCACAGGGTGGCGTTGCGGTTGAGGAAGCGTCCGGAGAAATGCCGCGCCGGTGTGCAGACCAGGGTGAGCTCGTCGACCCGGGCGCGCTCGTTCCAATCCAGTTCGACTATGCGTTGATCGGGAATGCCCCAGGCCCGCAGATGTGCGCCGACGCCGAGCGGAACGACGAACGGCGCCCACTGAGTACGGGCCAGCGCGAGCACGGTGTCGATGTCGAGGTGGTCGTAATGGTCGTGGCTGATGACGATCGCGTCGACCGCCGGCAGCGCTTCCAACGGCATCGGTGGCTGATGCATCCGTCCGGGGCCGATGACGTCCGAGGGCGAGCAGCGGTCGGCCCAAATCGGATCGGTGAGCACGCGATACCCGTCGATCTCGATCAGCACCGTCGCGTGGCCGAACCAGCTCACCGCGAGCGGGCTGGCCTGTGCGTCGATGGCGTGCGGAGTGGTCAACGGGATCGGCGCACCGGGCCGGGTGGCGGTGCGGCCGCCGACGATCTCGCGCAGAATGAGCCGCTGTTGCTCGCGGTCCATGCTGAACAGCGAAGCCGGGTCGACGTTGACGAACACCCCGTCGCGGTAGTTGGGTGAGCGACCGGCCACCGCGCGGATCGCGGCCGGGTGGGCGCCCAGGGCGGTCGGCGCACCGCGTATCGCGCGCAGCACCCAACCGCCGGTCGCCAGCGTGACCGTGCCGACGGCCAGTCGCAGCGCCTCGCGCAGCATGCGATCAGGCTCCCTGGAACTTCGGCGGTCGCTTCTCCATGCGGGCCACCTGCGCTTCGATCACATCCTGGCTGGCCCATGCCTTGTCGAAGAGTTCCTTGTGGACCGGCCACGCCTCTTGGATGGCGCCGTCGTCGTTGAGCACCCGCTTGGCATGCTGCAGCGCCAGCGGCGCCAAGCCGGCGATCTCGGCGGCCCAGGCCTGCGCATCGGCCAGTGTCCCGATCCGGTTGGCCATGCCGGTCTGCAAAGCGGCCTCGGCGGTCAGTTTCTCCGCGGACAGCAGCATCGCCCGCGCACGGCCATGTCCGACCAGCGAACTCAGTCGGCGGATGCTCCAGTTATCCAGCGCCAGACCGTATTTCGATGTCGGAAACAGGAAGAACGCCTCCGGCGCCACCACCCGCAAATCACATTGCATCGCCAGCTGCAGACCCGCGCCGATCGCCGGGCCGTTGATCGCGCCGATCACCGGCATCGGCGCCGCGTCCATGGCCCTGTGCAACTCGATCAGCCGGTCGGGGTAATCGGCGGCGAACGCGTCGCCGCTCAGGTCCGCGCCGGCGCAGAACACCGTCCCCTGGCCGGTCAGCACGATAGCGCGGACATTCTCGCCGGCCGCCTTCTCCACCGCCTCCCGCAGCTCCTCGACAAGCTGGGAATTCAGTGCGTTGCGCCGCTCGGGTCGCTGTAGCTCAATCGTCATGACGTCTTCGACGCGGGTGACACCGATCATGGCGCCTAGCCTATTAGCCTCGTGCCGTGAGCCGAATCGGGACCGATGAGCTGCGCGACGCGGTGCTCGACGACGGGTCCTTCATCAGTTGGGACACCACGCCGCTGGCCGTGCCGACCGACGAGTCTTATGCCCGGGAGCTGGCCGACGCCCGGGCCGCCACCGGGCGCGACGAATCGGTGCTGACCGGCGAGGGCCGGGTGTTCGGGCGGCGGGTGGCGGTGGTGGTCTGCGAGTTCGGCTTCCTCGGCGGATCGATCGGGGTGGCGGCGGCCGACCGGATAACTGCCCGGTCGAGCGGGCGACCGCGGAGCGGCTGCCGCTGCTGGCGTCGCCGAGTTCCGGGGGCACCCGTATGCAGGAGGGCACGGTCGCGTTTTTGCAGATGGTGAAGATTGCCGCGGCGGTCACCCTGCACAAACAAGCCCACTTGCCCTACCTGGTCTACCTGCGGCACCCGACCACGGGCGGGGTGTTCGCGTCGTGGGGTTCGCTGGGGCATGTCACGATCGCTCAGCCGGGTGCGCTGGTCGGCTTTCTGGGACCTCGGGTGTACGAGCAGCTCTACGGTGAACCGTTTCCGGCTGATATCCAGACTGCCGAGAACCTGCAGCGCCACGGAGTGATCGACGGCGTGGTGGCGCTCGAGGACCTGCGAGCCACCCTGGACCGCGCGCTGAAGGTGCTCGCCGACGGCCCCGGGCCGCCACCGCAGCCGCCGCACCCGGAACCGATCCCCGATGTCGCGGCGTGGGACTCGGTGGTGGCGTCGCGGCGACCGGACCGGCCCGGGGTTCGGCAGCTGCTGCGGCACGGGACCACTGAACTGCTACCGCTGTCACCCGGCGAAGGTGAAGCGGCGACGACGCTGCTGGCGCTGGCCCGGTTCGCCGGCCAGCCCGCGGTGGTCCTCGGCCAGCAGCGCCTCACCGGCGCGATCATCGGGCCTGCGGCGCTGCGCGAGGCCCGGCGCGGCATGGCGCTGGCCGCCGAGCTGCGCCGGCCGCTGGTGCTCGTGATCGACACCGCCGGGCCGGCATTGTCGGCCGAGGCCGAGGAGGGCGGGCTGGCCGGCGAGATCGCCTGTTGTCTATCCGATCTGGTCACGCTGGACACCCCAACGGTGTCGGTGCTGATGGGCCAGGGCAGCGGCGGGCCGGCGCTGGCGATGGTGCCCGCCGACCGGGTACTCGCCGCGCAACACGGCTGGCTGGCCCCGCTGCCCCCGGAGGGCGCCAGCGCGATCGTATTCCGCGACACTGCTCATGCAGCCGAACTGGCTGCCGCACAAGGTATCCGGTCGAAGGATTTGCAAGCGTCCGGAATCGTGGATGTCATCGTGCCGGAGCACCCGGACGCCGCCGACGAACCGGTCGAGTTCTCCGTACGGTTGTCTGTCGCGATCGCCGCCGAGCTTCATGCGCTGCGAGACATGCCCGACGCGGAACGCATGACGGCCCGGCTGCGACGCTACCGCCGCATCGGACTGCGCTGAAGCTCAGGCCGCAGCGCCGTCAGCACCGCCGAACTGGGTCTCGTACAGTTCCGCGTAACGCCCGCCATGGGCCAGCAATTGATCATGCGTGCCACGCTCGACGATCCGGCCGTCCTCGACGACGAGGATTTGATCGGCGGCCCGCACGGTGGACAACCGGTGAGCGATGACGATCGACGTCCGGCCCGCCAGCACCTCCGAAAGCGCCTGCTGCACGGCTGCTTCCGAAGATGAATCCAGCGAGGCCGTCGCCTCGTCGAGAACGACCACACTCGAACGTCCCAAAAGCAGACGGGCGATCGTCAGCCGCTGTCGCTGACCGCCGGAGAGCCGATAGCCGCGCTCGCCGACCACGGTGTCCAGACCGTCGGGCATCTCGGCAACGACGTCGGCCAACCGGGCACGCCGCAGCGCCTCCCACAGCACTGCGTCGGTGGCATCCGGCGCCGCCAACTGCAGGTTCGACCGGATCGACTCGTGGAAGAGATGACCGTCTTGAGTGACCAGACCCACCGTCTGGCGCAGCGACACCGTGGTCAGGTCGCGCGCGTCGACCCCGGACAGTCGCACCGCGCCGGAGTCGACATCGTAGAGCCGGGCCAGCAGGGCGGCGATCGTCGACTTGCCGGCGCCCGACGAGCCGACCAACGCCACCATCTGCCCGGGTTCAGCAATAAACGAAATCCCATGCAGCACTTCGGATTCCCCACGGTCATCCAGGATGGCAACCTCTTCCAACGAGGCCAGCGACACCTTCTCGGCCGAGGGGTAGCCGAATCGCACGTCGTCGAACTGCACCGACACCGGACCGTCGGGCACGGCCACGGCGCCGGGCCGCTCGGCGATCAGCGGCTGCAGGTCGAGCACCTCGAAGACCCGCTCGAAGCTGACCAGCGCGCTGGCGATCTCCACCCGGGCGTTGACCAACGCCGTCAGCGGCGCATACAGCCGGGTCAGCAGCAGTGCCAGCGAGACGATCGCGCCGGCCTGCAGACGCCCACCGATGGCCAGCACTCCGCCCAGGCCGTACACCAACGCCATGGCCAGCGCGGACATCAGGGTGAGCGAGTTCATGAACACCGACTGCAGCATCGACGACTTCACCCCGATGTCGCGCACCCGCGACGCGCGCACCGCGAACTCGCGCGACTCACGCTGCGGGCTGCCGAAAAGCTTGACCAGCGTCGCGCCGGGTGCCGAGAACCGCTCGGTCATCTGGCTGTTCATCGTCGCGTGGTAGTTGGCGCGTTCCCGGCTCAGCCTCGCCATCGTGGCCCCGATCCGGCGAGCCGGCACCACGAACAGCGGCACCAGCAGCAACGACATCAGGGTGATCGGCCAGGAGATGCCGGCCATCACCACCAGCGTCAGCGTGAGCGTCACCAGGTTGGACACCACACCCGGGAGCGTGTCGGACAATGCGCGCTGGGCGCCCATCACGTCGTTGCCGAGCCGGCTGACCAGGGCACCGGTGCGGGTGCGGGTGAAGAACGCCACCGGCATGCGCTGCACGTGGTCGAACACCGCGGTGCGCAGGTCGAGGATCAGCCCCTCGCCGATCGTCGACGACAGCCAGCGAGTGAGTAGCGACACGACCGCCTCGGCGACGGCGACGGTGGCGATCACCGACGCCAGCAGTACTATCGCCGCGGCGTGCGCCCCGGTGACGATCTCGTCGACCACCCTGCCGGCCAGCATCGGGGTCGCCACGGTCAGCAGCGCGCTCACTACGCTGACCGCGACGAAGACGCTCAACCTGCGGTGATGTCGCCCGGCGAAGCGCCAGATCCGGCCGACCAGCCCCCGGCCCACCAGCGAACGCAGCTCGGCAGAGCGTGCGTGCATCTGCCGGTACAGACTGCGGCTGGCCGCCGCTTCCAGATTCACGCCGTTCACGCTAAAACCTCAATAATGGATGAGGTCAACCGACGCGCCGGGTGTGGGCGGTTCCTCCCACAGCCACGCGGCTGGATCAGGCAAGATGGGCAGCATGGATACAGGTGCGACCTCACCGCGGGTTTTGGTCGTCGACGACGACTCCGACGTGCTGGCGTCGCTGGAACGAGGGCTGCGGTTGTCCGGATTCGAGGTGTCAACCGCGGTCGACGGCGCCGAGGCGTTGCGCAGCGCCACCGAGACCCGGCCCGACGCGATCGTGCTGGACATCAACATGCCCGTGCTGGACGGCGTCAGCGTCGTCACTGCGCTGCGCGCCATGGATAACGACGTGCCGGTCTGCGTGCTGTCCGCCCGCAGCTCGGTCGACGACCGGGTGATGGGCCTGGAGGCCGGCGCCGACGATTACCTGGTCAAACCGTTCGTGCTGGCCGAGCTGGTGGCACGGGTTAAAGCGCTGCTGCGGCGCCGCGGATCCACCGCGACGTCGTCGTCGGAAACCATCACGGTGGGCCCGCTGGAGGTCGACATCCCCGGTCGGCGGGCCCGGGTCAACGGCGTCGACGTCGACCTGACCAAACGCGAGTTCGACCTGCTCGCGGTGCTGGCCGAGCACAAGACCGCGGTGCTGTCCCGCGCACAGCTGCTGGAGCTGGTCTGGGGATACGATTTCGCCGCCGACACTAACGTCGTCGACGTGTTCATCGGTTATCTGCGGCGCAAGTTGGAAGCCGGCGGCGGACCCCGGCTGCTGCACACCGTCCGCGGAGTCGGATTTGTGCTGCGCATGCAGTGACGAGGCAAAACATGAACTTCTTGTCCCGGATCCTGACCCGTACGCCGTCGCTGCGTACCCGGGTGGTGGTCGCGACGGCCATCGGCGCCGCGATTCCGGTGCTGATCGTCGGCACCGTCGTCTGGTTCGGCATCACCAACGACAGCAAGGAACGGCTGGACCGCCGGCTTGACGAGGCGGCGGGATTCGCGACCCCGTTCCTGCCGCGCGGCCTCGACGAGATCCCTAGGTCCCCCAACGACCAGAACACCGTCATCACGGTACGCAAGGGCGACCACGTGTCGTCCAATTCGACGGTCGTGCTACCCGAATTGCCTGCGGGTTACGACGACACCTACGTCAACGGCGTGCGCTACCGGGTGCGAACCGTGGACATCCCAGCGCCACAACCGACGTCGGTGGAGGTCGGCGCGACCTACGACGACACCATCGCGCGGACCGACGGCCGGCATCGCCGGGTGATCCTGATCTGCGGGTTCGCCATCGGCGCGGCGGCGGTATTCAGCTGGTTGCTGGCAGCGTTTGCGGTGCGACCGTTCAAACGGCTGGCCCAGCAGACGCGGTCGATCGACGCCGGCGACGAGGCGCCACAGGTCGAGATTCGCGGCGCGACCGAGGCGGTGGAAATCGCCGAGGCGATGCGGGGCATGCTGCAGCGCATCTGGAACGAGCAGGACCGCACCAAGGAGGCACTGACGTCGGCCCGCGACTTCGCCTCCGTCTCGGCGCACGAACTGCGCACCCCACTGACCGCGATGCGCACCAACCTCGAGGTGCTGTCGACCCTGGATCTTCCCGACGACCAGCGCAAAGAAGTGATCAACGACGTGATCCGCACCCAGTCACGTATCGAGGCCACACTGAGCGCACTGGAACGGTTGGCCCAGGGCGAGCTGTCGACATCGGACGATCACGTGCCCGTCGACATCACCGAACTGCTCGACCGCGCCGCGCACGACGCCATGCGGGTCTACCCCAACCTCGATGTCTCGCTGGTACCGTCGCCGACCTGCATCATCGTGGGCCTGCCGGCCGGGTTGCGGCTTGCCGTCGACAACGCGATCGCCAACGCCGTCAAACACGGGGGGGCAACCCGGGTGCAGCTGTCGGCGGTCAGCTCGCGCGCCGGGGTGGAAATCGCCATCGACGACAATGGCGGCGGGCTGCCCGTGGAGGAGCGTCAGATCGTGTTCGAGCGGTTCTCCCGCGGGTCGACGGCCTCACACTCCGGCTCGGGTCTGGGCCTGGCGCTGGTGGCGCAGCAGGCGCAGTTGCACGGCGGCACAGCGTCGCTGGAAGACAGTCCGCTGGGCGGGGTGCGGCTGCTCCTGCGGCTACCCGGGCCGAGCTAGGAGTCGTCGCCGGTCTCGTCGATCGGCACTTCGCGTTCGACCCGCCGGACCATCAGCGCGAACGTCAGCACCAGCCCGAGCACGAAGGCCAGCGCGATCAGCAGCCAACTCGCGCCCTGCATCACCGTGCTCCTATCTCACGCGAGCCGGGCATATCGGCCACGGCTTGTTCTTTGCTTGCGCGCCGGATCGACACCACGGTGATCGCCCAGGCAACCGCCGAGCCCACCACGAAAGCCAGTAAATACCACAACCATTGGATGACGAAGTCCATGCCGGATTCCCTTTACCTTGGGCCGCCCGGACCGCGGGCGGGGGCGGAGCTCGGCGATCCGGTCGGTGCGATTGGGCCGCTAATCTCCATCGTGTCAACGATATTCAGGTTAGGCCAGGCGTCCACGGCGGCTTGCTCGACCGCGTCCGCCTGCTCGGCCGACGCAGCGGTTCCGGACAGCGTGATTGTGTCCCCGTTGACGACGAGACTGAAATTCGGGATCGATGCGGCAGCGTTGAAAACCGGCCCGCCATCGGAGAAGTCGAGCGAGTTGACATTCGGGTTGACGCCGAGGGTATCGATGATGTTGGCATTCGAGCCCACCGATGCGATCACCGCGTCCAGCAGCGCCCTCTTGGCCTTGACGTCGGGAAAATCACCACGGAGTGTGATGTCGTTGCCGTTGCGGATTATCGACACCGGCGCCAGCGACAGTGGCGGAATCGTCGGCGCGTTAGGTCTGGCACCCGGAGATAAGGGTGGCGCCAGCGTCGGCAAAGCGCCGGCGGGCGCGTTGGTCTGCGAGCGGTTTCGGTCCAGCACGCCGTAGCCGATTGCCGCCAGCAGCAGCGGGATGACCAGCACAGCGATCAGCCACGGAACACCGAGAGGTCGCCGGTAGAATTTGACTGCTCGCCGCCACGTGGTGGTTTCGGGCGTTTCGTCCGAACTCGCCATGGGCCCTCCCAACGTCGATCAACAGAACTGGCGGCGGATGTTACCGGGTGGCGAGCAGGTCGATGACGAAGATCAGCGTCTTGCCCGATAGTCGATGCCCCGAGCCGGCCGGACCGTAGGCCTGGGCGGGCGGGATCACCAGTTGGCGCCGGCCGCCTACCTTCATTCCCGGGATACCGTCCTGCCAACCCTGGATGAGCCCGCGCAGCGGAAATTCGATGGGCTCGCCGCGACTCCACGAACTGTCGAATTCTTCGCCGGTGTCGTATTCGATGCCCAAGTAGTGGACCTCGACGGTGCCGCCCGCGACGGCTTCGGGCCCGTCGCCGACCGTCAGATCTTGGATGACGAGTCCCGCGGGTGCCGGGCCGGTCGGGAATTCGATCTCGGGTTTCTGTGTCACCGGGCCGAGCCTAGCCGGGCAATCTGACCCTGGCCTGGCCGGGCACACTGGGCCGATGGTTGTCGGCCCGCCGGACGTCGATGTCGTCGTCGTGGGTGGCGGGCACAACGGCCTGGTCGCGGCCGCATATCTGGCCCGGGCCGGGCTGCGGGTGCGGCTGCTGGAGCGGCTGGCGCAGGTCGGAGGCGCCGCGGTCTCGGCGCGGGTCTTCGACGGTGTCGATGCCCGGCTGTCGCGATACGCGTATCTGGTCAGCCTGCTGCCGCCGCGGATCGTCGACGACCTGGGCGCACCGGTGCGGTTGGCCCGGCGGCGCTATTCGTCGTATACGCCTGACCCGGCCACGGCCGGACGGACCGGGTTGCTGCTCGGTTCCGGCGGTGCCGACATGCGCGCGTTCTACCGGCGCTGCCGGCGGGTGACCGAACGGCTGTGGCCGACGCTGCTGGAGCCGTTGCGCACCCGTGCGGCGGCCCGCGAACTCGTCGGCGACGACGCCGAGGCGGCCGCGGCCTGGCGGGACATGATCGAGGTGCCGATCGGCCACGCCATCGCCGGCGCGATCGGCGACGACCTGGTGCGCGGAGTCATCGCCACCGACGCGTTGATCGGCACGTTCGCGCGGCTCGACGATCCGTCGCTGCGGCAGAACATCTGCTTCCTGTATCACCTGCTCGGCGGCGGCACCGGGCAATGGGATGTCCCGGTCGGGGGGATGGGTTCGGTGACTACCGCGCTGGCCGCCGCGGCAGCCGGTCACGGCGCCCAAGTCGTGACCGGCGCCGAGGTTTACGCGATCGACCCGGACGGTGAGGTGCGCTATCGCCGTCGCGACGACGAGTGCCGGGTCCGCTGCCGGTTCGTGCTGGCCGGCGTCACCCCGGCGGTGCTGGCCGGGCTGCTGGGCGAGCCCGCGGCAGCTGCGGCACAAGGCGCACAGGTCAAGGTGAATATGGTGGTGCGGCGACTGCCGCGGTTGCGGGACGACGCCGTGACGCCCGAGCAGGCCTTCGGCGGGACGTTGCATGTCAACGAGACATGGACGCAGCTGGACGCCGCGTATTCGCAAGCGGCGGCCGGCAGGCTGCCGGATCCGCTCCCGTGCGAGATCTACTGCCATTCGCTGACCGACTCGAGCATCCTGTCGCCCGCGCTGCGCGATTCCGGCGCTCAGACATTGACGGTGTTCGGTCTGCATACCCCGCACGCGCTGGACGTCGCATCTGACCGGCTCACCGAGTCGGTGCTGAAATCATTGAACTCTGTTCTGGCAGAACCGATTCAAGGTCTACTGTGCAACGACGCCACCGGCCGTCCGTGTGTGGAGACCCACACCACCCGGGATCTGGAGCAGACCCTCGGGATGACCGGCGGCAACATCTTCCACGGCGGGTTGTGCTGGCCGTTCACCGACGACGGCGACCCGCTGGACACGCCGGCACGGCGCTGGGGGGTGGCCACCGAACACGAGCGAATCCTGTTGTGCGGCTCGGGCGCCCGTCGTGGCGGGGCGGTGTCCGGGGTCGGCGGTCACAACGCCGCGATGGCGGTGCTTGCGACGCGCTAGCGCGCGTCGACCGTGGTGTAGTTCCGTTCGTTGTACCCGGTGTAGATCTGGCGTGGACGGCCGATCTTGCTGTCGCCCTCGTCATGCATCTCCCGCCAGTGCGCGATCCAGCCGGGCAGCCGGCCCAGCGCGAACAGCACGGTGAACATCCGGGTTGGGAACCCCAGCGCCCGGTAGATCAGGCCGGTGTAGAAGTCGACATTCGGGTAGAGCTTGCGCTCGACGAAGTAGTCGTCGGTCAGCGCCGCTTCTTCGAGTTCCTTGGCGATGTCGAGCAGATCGTCGTCGCCGCCGAGCTTGGCGAGGATCTTGTCGGCCTGCTCCTTGACGATCCGCGCTCGCGGGTCGTAATTCTTGTAGACGCGGTGGCCGAAGCCCATTAGCTTGACGCCATCTTCGCGGTTTTTGACCTTGCGGACGAAATCGCCGACGTTCCCGTGTTGTTCGCGGATCTGCTCGAGCATTTCCAGCACCGCCTGGTTGGCGCCGCCGTGCAGCGGCCCCCACAGCGCGTTGATGCCGCCGGAAATCGAGGTGAACAGGTTGGCCCGTGACGAGCCCACCAGCCGCACCGTCGACGTCGAACAGTTCTGCTCGTGATCGGCGTGCAGGATGAACAGCATGTCCAGTGCCCGGACGATCTCCGGGTCCGCCTGGTAGGGCTCCGCGGGCAGCCCGAACGTCATCCGCAGGAAGTTCTCCACCAACGTCAGCGAGTTGTCCGGGTAGAGAAACGGCTGGCCGACCGACTTCTTAAAGGCGTAGGCGGCGATGGTCGGCAGCTTGGCCAGCAACCGAATCGTCGACACCTCGACCTGATCGTTGTCCACCGGGTCCAGTGAATCCGGATAGTAGGCGCTCAACGCATTGACCACGCTGGACAGCACCGGCATCGGGTGGGCGTTGGGCGGGAAGCCGTCGAAGAACCGTTTCAGATCCTCGTGCAGCATGGTGTGCCGCTGGATCCGGTGGGTGAATACGTCCAGTTGGTCTTTGGTCGGCAGCTCGCCGTAGATCAGCAGGTAGCTGACCTCGATGAACGTCGACTTCTCGGCGAGCTGCTCGATCGGGTAGCCGCGGTAGCGCAGGATGCCCGCCTCGCCGTCGATATAAGTGATCGCGCTCTTGGTGGACGCGGTGTTGACGAAACCGAGGTCGAATGTGGTGTACCCGGTCTTGGCCAATAGCGAGCCGAGCGCAATGCCGTCGGCCCCCTCGCTGGCGTGGGCGATCTCCAGGTCCAGCTCACCACCCGGGTACCGGAGGGTGGCGTTGTCGTCGGTTGCGGCCACGAGAACCCCTTTGCGCTCATCCAACGTTGCGTATAGCTGAAGGTAGTCGTTTTCGCGCCAGCGCGCCCGTCCGGGGGCGGCGTCCCAGTCAGCCGGCCCGTCGTGCTACGGCCGATTGCCCGACTCCTCCTCATCGCGCTGCGCGCTCTGCATCGTCGTCGTGCTACGGCTGCAGGCGTTCGACACGGCCGCCGATGACGCGGATCCGGTTATGGACCCGGTTTTCCCGGCCTTGCCAGAACTCGACCACATCAGCGGCGATGCGGTAGCCGCCCCAGTTCGGCGGGACGGGGATGTGGTCGGTGTCGGCGAAGCGCGCGGTCACCCCGGCGAGCTGGTCGAGCAGCGCTGCGCGCGACGCGATCGGCCGTGATTGGTGCGACGCCCACGCGCCCAACTGCGAGCCGCGCGGCCGCTTGGACCAGTAGTCCTGCGTTTCCCGGGAATCGACTTTGGTCACCGGGCCGCGGATGTGGAACTGCCGGCCCAACGGGTACCACGGAAATGTCGCCGACGCGTACGGCGTGGCAGCCAGTTCGGCTCCCTTGGCCGAGTCGTAGTTGGTGTAGAACGTGATGCCGTTATCGTCGACACGCTTGCACAGCACCGACCGGCTGACCGGCCTCCCCGACTCGACAGTGGCCAACACCATGGCGTTGGGCTCGGCGACTCCGGCAACTTCTGCATCGCGAATCCACTTGCAGAACAACGCAACCCAACCATCGTCGAGCCAGGTCGCGTCGAGATCGGCGCTACCATCCATCTCCGCGCTGTACTCCACTCGCATCGCCGCCAGGTGCTCGTTGTCTGGACCTGCCATCGCGTCCACGCTACTCCCGGCGACCAGGTACTCCTTACCGACCGGTAGCAACCGGCGGGACCCGGCGTGCGAGAATCGCCTCATGACTGTGGTCCCGGAGAACTTCGTCGCCGGCCTCGACGGTGTGGTGGCATTCACCACCGAGATTGCCGAGCCGGACAAGGATGGCGGCGCGCTGCGCTACCGCGGCGTGGACATCGAGGATCTGGTCAGCCGGCAGATCACTTTCGGTGACGCATGGTCGTTGCTGGTCGACGGTAAGTTCGGCCACGGATTGCCGCCGGCCGAGCCCTTCCCGCTGCCGATCCACAGCGGCGATGTGCGGGTCGACGTGCAGGCGGGTCTGGCGATGCTGGCGCCGATCTGGGGCTACCAACCGCTGCTCGACATCGACGACAACACCGCCCGCGAGCAGTTGGCCCGGGCGTCGGTGATGGCGCTGTCCTACGTGGCTCAGTCGGCCCGCGGTATCTATCAGCCCGCGGTGCCGCAGCGGGTTATCGACGAATGTTCCACGGTCACAGCACGTTTCATGACCCGGTGGCAGGGCGAGCCGGACCCGCGGCATATCGAGGCCGTCGATGCGTATTGGGTGTCGGCCGCCGAACACGGGATGAACGCGTCGACATTCACCGCGCGGGTGATCGCCTCGACCGGCGCCGATGTGGCGGCTGCGCTGTCCGGGGCGATTGGTGCGATGAGCGGCCCGCTGCACGGCGGTGCGCCGGCCCGGGTGCTGCCGATGCTCGAGGAGGTCGAACGCACCGACGACGCGCGCGGTCTGGTCAAAGGCATCCTGGATCGCGGCGAGAAACTGATGGGCTTCGGGCACCGGGTCTACCGGGCCGAGGACCCCCGGGCGCGGGTGTTGCGGGCGACCGCCAAGCGGTTGGGAGCCCCGCGCTACGAGGTGGCGGTGGCAGTGGAGCAGGCGGCGTTGTCCGAGCTGCGGGAGCGCCGCCCGGACCGGGCCATCGAGACCAACGTCGAGTTTTGGGCCGCGGTGATCCTGGACTTCGCCCGGGTTCCGGCCAAGATGATGCCGGCAATGTTCACCTGTGGCCGCACCGCCGGATGGTGCGCTCACATTCTCGAGCAGAAGCAGCTGGGCAAGCTGGTTCGCCCGTCGGCGATCTACGTTGGTCCGGATCCGCGCGGTCCGGAATCCGTCGAAGGCTGGGATCAGATCGGCAAGGCCTGACGCCCCCGCGATGAGCCGGCAGTACTCAAGACAATTGGCGTAACCGGTCGGCCAGCCGGCGCCGCAATGTCGGCCGGGGCGCGGTCGCCGCGGCCGCCAGCATATCGGCGGTCGACGTGAATTTGTCACGGGGCCGCTCGTCGGTTGTCCCCCGCGCGACCTCAGCGGCGTCGATAGCGTGCCAGCCGGCCGCGTCGATGACGTTGGGCCGGCGGGCGTGTATCAATCGGGCCAGCGCGCGCGGCCCGGCGACCGGATCGGCCAGCAGGCCGTCGTTGAAGTCGGCGACCAGGGCCTGCACGGTTTGCAGGGAGCAGGACTTGTTGGTTCCGATGAACCCGGTCGGTCCGCGCTTGATCCACCCCGCTACGTACGCCCCGGGGACCGGTCGCCCGGTGTCCGGGTCGACGACCCGGCCCCCGCCATTCGGGACAACCGCAGCGGTTTCGTCGAACGGTAGATCGGCAATGCGCTTGCCCCGGTACCCGATCGAGCTCAGCACCAGGCCGGTGTCGAGCTGACGCTTCTGCTCGGTCCCCGTCCGGGTGAACTCGATCCCGGTGACGCGGTCTTGGCCGATCAACCGACTCGGTGTCAACCGGTAGACCAGCCGGATGCGGGGCCGCCGCGCCGGGGCCGAGGTGGTTCCGAGTTTGCTGAGGACCTCCAGCTTTTGCCTGGTCAACGTATCGGACGCCGCTGGCAGGTCGCGCTGCACCAGCTCGTGGTCTTCCGGGTCGAGCACCACGTCGGCCACCGTTGTCAGCCCGATCAGTTCGGGCAGCGTGAACGCCGAGTGCGCCGGGCCGCGTCGGGCCGCGATCACCACCTCCTGAACCCGCGACGACCGCAGCACGGCCAGTGCGTGATCGGAGATGTCGGTGCGGGCCAGTTCGTCGGGATCGGCGGTGAGCAGCCTGGCCACGTCCAACGCGACATTGCCGTTGCCGATGATCACGACCCGTTCGTGGCCTAAATCCATTGGCAGCCCGGTGAAGTCAGGGTGCCCGTTGATCCAGGCGACGACCTCGGTGGCAGTCCCGCTGCCGGGCAGACCCATGCCGTCGATCTCCAACCGACGGTCGGTCGGTGCTCCGACGGCGTAGATCACGGCGTGATGGTGCGACAGCAGATCCGGGTGGCTCAGATGCTTGCCGACCTCGACGTTGAGAAAGAATTGGAATCCGCGGTGATCGGCGACCTTGTCGAACAACCGGGTGACCCGCTTGGTGTTCTGGTGATCCGGCGCCACCCCCGCGCGCACCAATCCGTAGGGCGTTGGCAGCTTCTCGAACATGTTGACCCGCACCCGGGGCTGGATGAGCAACTCGTCGGCGGCATACATCGCCGCCGGCCCGGAGCCGACAATCGCCACGGTCAGCGGCTGTGCCCCCTGCCGCACCTCCGCGGCGGGGATCACCGGGGCCAGCTTCGACGTCGGCGGTAGTTTCACGCCGGCCGGCCGTTCCGGGTAGAACGAGGCGTTGATCTCGACGAATGGCAGCTGCTTGGGCTCCAGGCGGTTATCGGGCGCGATCGCACCCACCGGGCACGCACTCACACAAGCCCCGCAGTCCACACACGCCACCGGATCGATGTAGAGCATCTCGGAGGTGGCAAAGCCCGGTTCGTCCGGTGTGGGGTGAATGCAGTTCACCGGACAGGCGAAGACACAGGACCCGTCGTTACAGCACGACTGGGTGATGACGTGCGGCATGGAACGCTTACGCGGCCGGTACTGCGGTTAAGTGCTGACGCTGCGGTTCGCTGCGGTATCGCGACGGCTTGCCGTTGATCTTGCAGATCCGCCAGATGATCTTGGCGATCGGGTTCATCAGACCGGTGTCGTGGGCCAGCATCCGCACATCGCCGAACATGTCGCGCAGCATCTGCTGCGACTCCGGCGAACGGAAGAACACGTCCTTGCGCACCTCGCGGGGAATGTCGAACTCGCGCCAGAACGCCTTCGGCGGCACCACGATGGCCGAGCACAAGACCCGCATTGTGATCGGGACGGTCAGCGACAGCCCGAACCGATGGCGGCGCGGCAGGTGCGGCACCCGCTTGCGCAGGTACTCATGCGCAAACGAAATGTGGCGCGCCTCCTCGGCCACATGGATGGCCATTACCCGTTCCATGATCGGGTGCAGCGTCTTGCCCTCGCGCAGCACGTTCTTCTGGGTATGGTCGATCGGCTCCTCGCCCGCGAGAATGCCGAACCAGAACGGGATCGGCAGCGGGCCTGCCGCTAGCGGAATCAACGGCTGAAGCCACTTCAGCAGCCGCGGCATGCCGGGCACGTCGACGCCGATGTGGTTCACCATCTCCTGGAACATCATGGTGTGGTTGCACTCTTCGACCGCCTCGTGCAGGCAGTACCGGTACTCCGGCGACCCGTTGGGCACCCAGAACGCGTACTCCATCAGGCCGCGGATCAGGATGCTTTCGAAGTGCAGCCCGACCTTCGCCACGTTGGCCTGGCGCCACATGCCGATCTTGATCTGACGCTCCTGCGACTGCGCCTGATACCACGGATGCCGACCCAGCGGATCGGTCTGCGGCAGGATCCAGCGCGGATCATCGTCGAACACCGCGAACTCGGGCGAATTCCAGTCGATATCGGTGTACGGGTCGAAATTGCGCCGCACCGATCCCTCGGACAGGGTGAGCAGCTTGTCGACGTACTCCGTGTCGTCCTGCACTTCCATGTTGCGGCGCCACCGGCGCACCATTTTCGTCCGGGCCATCTTCTGAGCCATGCCAGGTCTCCCACTGAGGTTTACATCTGGAGGTAATATGTACACAGTACCGCAGGTATCGCAAACCTTCTAGGCCCCTCTCAATACTGTGACGCAGGCCCGGAGCGCGGAACTGCTGTGGTCTGAGTCACATTCGTGCGGTCATTAACCTGAAGGGATGGCTGAGGCGCTCACGATCCCCGACGGCATCAAACCCCGTGACGGCCGGTTCGGCTCGGGCCCGTCAAAGGTCCGGCCCGAACAACTGCAGGCGCTGGCTACCAGCGCCGCCGGGCTGTTCGGGACCTCGCACCGGCAGGCGCCGGTGAAAGATCTGGTCGGCCGGGTGCGCGCCGGGCTGCGCGATTACTTCTCGGTGCCCGACGGTTATGAGGTCGTCCTGGGCAACGGCGGAGCAACGGCGTTCTGGGACGCCGCGGCGTTCGGGCTGATCGACAAGCGGTCACTGCACCTGTCCTACGGCGAGTTCAGTTCGAAGTTCGCCGCGGCGGTCACCAAGAACCCGTTCGTCGGCGAGCCGATCGTCGTCGAAGCCGATCCCGGCAGCGCACCGGAGCCGCGGAGCGACCCGTCGGTCGACGTGATCGCCTGGGCACACAACGAGACCTCGACCGGGGTGGCGGTCCCGGTGCACCGTCCCGCCGACTCGGGCGAGGCGCTGGTCGTCATCGACGCCACCTCCGGTGCCGGCGGCCTGCCGGTCGACGTCTCCGAGACCGATGCCTACTACTTCGCGCCGCAGAAGAACTTCGCCAGCGACGGCGGTCTTTGGCTGGCGATCCTGAGCCCGGCCGCGCTGGCGCGGATCGAGGCGATCGCCGGATCCGGGCGCTGGGTGCCCGACTTTCTGTCGCTGCCGATCGCGGTGGACAACAGTCTGAAGAACCAGACCTACAACACCCCGGCGATCGGAACGCTGGTGCTGCTGGCCGAGCAGATCGACTGGCTGTTGGGCAACGGCGGGCTGGACTGGGCGGTCAAGCGCACCGCGGACTCGTCGCAGCGGCTGTACGCCTGGGCGCAGGAACGGCCGTACACCACGCCGTTTGTCGCCGAGCCGCGGCTGCGATCACAGGTCGTGGGCACGATCGACTTCAGCGACGAGGTGGACGCGTCCGCCGTCGCCAAGGTGCTGCGGGCCAACGGCATCGTCGACACCGAGCCGTACCGCAAACTGGGCCGCAACCAGTTGCGGGTCGCGATGTTCCCCGCGGTCGAGCCCGACGACGTCAGCGCGCTCACCGAGTGCGTCGACTGGGTAGTCGAACGGCTCTGAGCGTGCCCCGCGTGTCAGCACGGTAATGACGGTTGGCTGCACTAGAGTGCGCACCTGACAGGCCCGGCGCTCTGGTCTGCCAGGAGCCTCGCGAGGAGAAGCCATGCGGGAACTCAAGGTTGTCGGACTCGATATCGATGGCAAACACATCGTCTGCGAGGAGTTTGAGGAGAACGACGCCTCAGCAGAGAAGTTCAAGCTGCTGTCCGACGACCGGTTGCGCGCCGCTGTGCGCGGTGACGGGACACGGGTAGGGCAAGCCCAGATCGAGATGGAAGTTGCATACTCATTGCGTCCCAAGGAGATTCAGTCCAGAATCCGCGCCGGAGCGTCTGTCGAGCAGGTAGCCGCCGCGGCCGGCGTGGAAATCGAACGGGTTGAACGGTTCGCCCACCCGGTGTTGCTGGAACGTTCGCGAGCCGCCGAGCTGGCAACGGCCGCACATCCGGTGCTCGCCGATGGCCCCGCGGTGCTGACGCTGCTGGAGACCATCACCGCGGCGCTGGTAGCTCGCGGGCTCAACCCGGACAATACGACCTGGGACGCGTGGCGCAACGAAGACGGCCGGTGGACTGTGCAGCTGGGCTGGCGAGCCGGGCGTTCGGAAAACCGCGCGCATTTCCGCTTCGCTCCGGGCGCGCACGGTGGAACGGTCACCGCCGTGGATGATGCGGCGAGCGAGTTGATCGATCCCGACTTCGACCGGCCGTTGCGGCCGTTGGCGACGGTGGCCCAACTGGACTTCGCCGAACCCGAGCCCGAACCCGAACCCGCGCCGGCGCCGGCCGAAAGCCAGGCACCCGAATGCCCCAGCGAGCCGGTGCGCGCCCGTCGCGGCCGGAAGCCAGCGGTGCCGGCGTGGGAGGACGTGTTACTGGGCGTCCGCTCCGGCGGTCAGCGCTGACGTTGGCCCTAGAGCTGCCGCCCCAGCAACGCCAACACGAGCAGCACCAACCACGCCACCACCACACCTACACCCGCGCCCAACACAAACCAGCGCAACACCGGGGTGTGCCGCCACCCCCACAAGGTCGGTGCCAATCCGCCGGCTGCCACGATGTTCAGCCCGACGGCCAATAGCGGATGTACGCGGGTGAGCCCCAGGCTGAGCACCACGATCGCGGCGGCGGTCACTGCGGCGACAAACCCGGCAACTGTCAAACCCGTTGCCCACGGGGTGGATTCGTCACTCACTCGGCGAGCCTAACGCGCTCGTAGAAGGCCAGCGCCGCCGCGGTGGCGACGTTGAGCGAGTCGGTGCCACGCGACATCGGAATACACACCCGCAGATCACTCGTCCTCATCGCGGCGTGGCTCAGCCCGGGCCCCTCGGCGCCGACCAGCACCGCGACCCGCTCATCCCGCACCGACGCCATCGCTGTCGCCAACGCCACGGCATCGCAGTCCGGCGTCATCGCTAACAGGCGAAAGCCTCGCTGCCGCAGCGTTTCCAGGTCGGCTGGCCAGTTGGTGGCGCTCGCAAAGGGCACCAGTAAGGCATGCCCCATCGACACCCGCACGGTGCGACGGTACAGCGGATCGGCGCAGCCACCGCCGAACACCACCGCATCGACGCTGAGTCCGGCCGCGTTTCGAAAGATCGCGCCCAGGTTCTCGTGGTCGTTGACACCCTCGAGCACCGCAATCGTGCGGGCGCCGTCGAGCACCTGCGCGACGGTTGGCTGCGGTGCCCGGCGGGCCGCAGCCAACACTCCGCGGTTGAGGTGAAACCCCACCACCCGCGCCATCACCTCGGCGGACACCCGGTAATACGGTGCGTCGCTGCCGGCAAGATCGGCTTCGAGCTCGGCGAGTCGGCGGTCGGTGCCAAGAAACGCCAGCGGCCGGAATCGCGATGCCAGCATGCGCTGCACCACCAGCACGCCCTCGGCGATGACGAGCGCCTTGCCGGTCGGCAGATCGGGGCGACGATCGATGCTGTTCAGGTCGCGGAAGTCGTCGACTCGTGGGTCGCCGGGATCGGTGATATCGCAGACGACCAGTTCTCCACGTGTCACGGGCTTTCGTCGACCAGAACCAACATCAGGTCGGCCGCGTCGCGCAGCGTGCCCCGTTCGGCGGAGGCAAGACCGGCAAGCCGTTGACGGAGCCATTCCTGGCTGGCCCGGTGCTCGGCTTCCAGCAGTTCGGCGCCGGCAGCGGACACCGAGACCAGCACCTGCCTGCCGTCTTCGGGGTGTGCAACGCGGTCGACAAAGCCCAGATCGGCCAGCGAGGCGATCACCCGCGTCATCGAGGGTGGGCGGACCCGCTCCCGGATGGCCAGCGCGCCGGGTGTCATCGCGCCCTCTTTGGCCAACGTCGACAGCGCGGACAGCTGCGACAGTGACACCGGGGACTGGGGGCGGCGGAACCGCAGTTGCCGGGCCAGCCGCATGACGGCCAACGAAAGGTCGCAGGCCAGTCGGGTATCGGGGTCCGTCACAGCGCGAACGTTACGACAGAACGCCAAATCGTCAACGGTGAATCGCCGACCCGGGCCGGTGCCCGGCCCGCGGAGAAGCCGGGTACGTTGAACGCGATGTCCGTCGAGTCGGGTCAAAACCCTGAGCCGCCCCCGTTGCCCGCGTCGCTGCTGGAAGTGTGGCCGGTCATCGCCGTCGGCGCGCTGGCCTGGTTGATTGCGACGGTGGCCGCGTTCGCGGTACCGCACTTGGATGGTTGGCGACCGGTCACGCTGGCCGGGCTCGGGGTGGGGCTGCTCGGCACCGGCGTCTTCCTGTGGCAGCTTGCTGCCGCTCGCCGCGGCGCGCGGGGTGCGCAAACCGGACTCGGATCGCAAGGCAATCCCGTCCGGGAATGAATTTCGACAACGATTGCAGACCACCAGGTAGGAGGAATGGGCCATGGCAGCGCCGCTCTTGCAAGCACAGATCGATATCAAGGCACCGGTAGCCAAGGTTTGGGAGTTGGTTTCAGACTTTGGCCGGATGCCGCAATGGAGCCCGCAGTGCCGCTGGATGAAGCCTCTCGGCCCGCTGCGCCAGGGCACCCGAACCCTGAACCTCAACCGCCGTGGCAACCTGTTCTGGCCGACGACGTGCACTGTCACCGAGGTCATCCCGGAGCAGAAGCTGGCGTTCAAGGTCAACGCCAACGGAGCCATCTGGAGCTACGAGCTGCAGCCGATCCCCGAGGGCACCCGACTGGTCGAGAGTCGGCACGCCGAGAACGGGGTCAAGCCGATCTCGAGCCTGACGGTCAATGCACTGATGGGCGGGGCGGAAAGCTTCGAGGCCGAACTGGTCGACGGGATGAACACGTCGCTGGCCAACATCAAAGTCGCCGCTGAAACCTCTTAAGACTCTGCCGGTTTCTCGGTGACATCGAGTACCCCGTCGTCGTAGGGGTCATCCGTCGGCGAGCCGCTGCCGGCCGGCGCGGGCGTATCGGAATGTGCACCGCAGCCGTACTCGGAATCGACCACGCGCCCGTCGGCGGACAGCTCGTTGCCGCACACCCCGAACATCGCGCCCAGCGAACCGGCCAGCGGTAGATAGAAGCCGCAGTCGCGGCACACCCGTTTGGTGGACCGCGCCATCGGCGACCCGGGACCGTAGTCGCCGTCGTGCCAGCGCTGAGCCGCACCAGAACGACCCCAGACGCTCATCACCGTGCGCCGACCGAGTCCGATCTCGGCGGCGGCCTCGTCGACCTGCGGGTCACCGCCGGCCAGGTAACCGGGCACCAAACGCGGATCGTCGGGCAGCGGCGCAAGCAGATCTCCCGGCCGCAGGTCGCCGGGCCGGATCCGCTGATCCCACGACACCCACTCCTTCGCGAGCAACGCCGTCGGCCCGGGAACCAGCACCACCTCGCTGACCGTGGCATGGTCGGCGCCGGGGTACGCGGCCACCACCACAGCCCACTGCCACCCCTGATAGCCAGGCAGATTGGCGAGGAACCGATGGGTCGCAGCGGTCGGGTCTTCGTAGCCGACACCGAGGTAGTCACCGACCGTGTCCGCGCCGCTGAACTCGGCGACGGCTGCGCGGGTCTGCTCGACCGCGCCCGTCAACAGCGTCGCCAACCCCTCCGGCCACTCGGCCGTGGAAGGCGGCGACGATTCCCCGGTGAGCCCGGTCGCGCTGTCCGCTGTCTCCATACCCCTTCAATACTGCCGTAGAGTCGCGTGACCAGCCACACCGGTTGCCTGCACCCTCGATCGGCCGGCATGGGTAAGAATTGATTCGTGTCCGCACGGCGGCGCGATCACCCGACCCAACATCCCGGCATGGTCAACTACCCGGCCGGGGACTCAGGCTATCGAGCTGGGCGTCGCCTAAGGGATCCCCCGATGCCCAGCGCCAACCGCTACCTGCCGCCGCTGCAGCGCCATCCGGAGGCCGGCGGTCAGCGTGAGCCGGCGCGCGACGTCAGCGGTGACCGGGTCACCGTCACCCGCGCGGCCGCCCAGCGCAGCCGCGAAATGGGTTCGCGCATGTACGACTTGGTTCAACGGGCCGCGACCGCCGATGGCGCCGACAAGTCCGGGCTGACGGCGCTGACCTGGCCGGTGGTGGCGAATTTCGCCGTCGACTCGGCGATGGCCGTTGCGCTGGCCAACACCCTGTTCTTCGCCGCCGCGACCGGGGAGAGCAAGGACAGGGTCGCGCTGTACCTGCTGATCACAATCGCACCGTTCGCGGTGATCGCGCCGCTGATCGGCCCGGCGTTGGACCGGCTGCAGCATGGCCGGCGCGTCGCACTGGCAACTTCGTTCGCGCTGCGCACCGCGCTGGCCGTCGTGCTGATCGCCAACTACGACGGTGCCACCGGCAGCTTCCCGTCCTGGGTGCTCTATCCGTGTGCGCTGGCGATGATGGTGCTGTCGAAGTCTTTTTCCGTATTACGCAGCGCGGTGACCCCGAGGGTGATGCCGCCGACGATCGATCTGGTGCGGGTCAACTCCCGGCTGACCATGTTCGGGCTGTTAGGCGGCACCCTGGTGGGTGGCGGTATCGCGGCGAGCGTCGAGTTCCTGTTCACCCGGCTGTTCGAGTTGCCCGGCGCGCTGTTCGTCATCGTCGCGGTCACGGTGGCCGGCGCCGCGCTGTCGATGCACATCCCGCGCTGGGTCGAGGTGACCGCGGGCGAAGTCCCCACCACGTTGAGCTATCGCTACCGTCAGGCGCGCCGCAGATGGCCGGAGGAAGTTCGTCGGGCTGGCGGGGCGCTTCGGCAACCGTTGGGCCGCAACATCATCACCTCGTTATGGGGCAACTGCACGATCAAGGTGATGGTCGGGTTTTTGTTCTTGTATCCGGCGTTTGTCGCCAAGGCGCACGATGCCAGCGGATGGGTGCAGCTGGGCATGTTGGGGCTGATCGGCGCGGCAGCCGGGATCGGCAACTTCGCCGGCAACTTCACGAGCGCACGGCTGCAATTGGGTAGGCCCGCGGTGCTGGTGGTGCGCTGCACCGTGGCAGTCACCGCCGCCGCGCTGGCCGCCGCGGTGGCCGGCAACCTACCGGTGGCCGCGGTCGCCACGTTGGTCACGGCGGGGTCCAGCGCGATCGCGAAGGCCTCACTGGACGCCTCGCTGCAAGACGACCTGCCCGAGGAGTCTCGCGCGTCGGCGTTCGGGCGCTCGGAGTCGACGCTTCAACTGGCCTGGGTGCTCGGCGGCGCGCTGGGTGTGTTGTTGTACACCGAGCTGTGGATCGGGTTCAGTGCGGTCAGCGTGCTGCTGATCCTCGGCCTAGCGCAGACCGTCGTCAGTTTCCGCGGTGATTCGTTGATTCCCGGCTTCGGCGGGAACCGACCCGTGATGGT
Source organism: Mycobacterium sp. (assembly GCF_050700595.1). GTDB lineage: Bacteria > Actinomycetota > Actinomycetes > Mycobacteriales > Mycobacteriaceae > Mycobacterium. The sequence goes on along the minus strand of NZ_JBOHHI010000111.1, from coordinate 21,292 downwards.
CGAGCAGGAAGGTGGCCGTCGCGGCGACAATGCCGCAGCGGTGCTGCGGGAGTGAGACGGCTCGTCGCAGTGCTGGTCACGGTCCTGGTGGTGCTGGCATCGGTGGCCGCCGGGTTCGGCGCCTGGCTGCTGGCGCGCGAGCACGGGCCGTTACGACCCGAGATCAGCGCGTATTCGCACGGGCATTTGACCCGGGTGGGGCCGTACCTGTACTGCAATGTGCTCGACCTCACCGATTGTCAGACACCGCAGGCGCAGGGCGAGTTGCCGGTCAGCGCACAAGATCCCGTGCAGCTTTCGGTGCCGGCAGCGATCGGACGGGCGCCGTGGCGGCTGCTGCACGTGTATGCGGATCCGGCCGACACCACGGTCACCGTGTACCGGCCGAACACCCGGCTGGCGGTCACCATCGCCACCGCCGACCCGCAGCGCGGACGGCTGACCGGAATCGTGGTGCAGTTGATGACCTTGGTCATCGACCCTGGCGGCGAACTGCACGATGTCCCGCACGCGGAGTGGTCTGTGCGCATGGTGTGGAACTAACGGGTCTTATCGCTGGGCTTGACCCGCTTTGGTCACCCATCTTGTGCCGCAGCATATTTCGCTCGCTGCTGCGGGCGATTCGCGGGCGGGCGCATCGACTCTTCATGCGGCACCACCTGCAAATATCGGCGACCCATTTCTCGCTCGAAATTTAACTTCTAGGGGCCATGCATTGGCCACAATCCGACCGCTTCAGCGAGTCCGGTAGCGGTCACGCCACGGGGCCGCGATCTGTTCTTCACTACTGCCATCGTCGTAGGCTGGCGAGATCAGCGGTTCAACGGCGGTGACAGTAATCAGCACGATGCCGTGGGCACGAGCCCGGTAGTCGGTGCCACGCTGGCCGGTAAACCAGTCCATCAGCCGCTCGTAGTCGGGGCCGCCTGTGAATACCTGCCCGGTGCCGACGAAGCGATAGCCCTTACGGAGGATCGGGTCAACCACGTTGACTTCCAGCCGCGGGTCGTGAAGCAGGTTGGCCACGGTATGCGGTGAGGCCAAGTGCACAAACGCCAGATGCTCCTCATCGACCACGCTCAAGGTGCCTTTTGGCGACAACGCCGGTGAACCGTCCGGTCGCACAGTCGCGACAAAGCCCAATCCTTCCTGGCGCACCAGACGCTGAATATCGGTTGTCAATAACACACGTCCAGTACACACCACCCCTACGCTGTAGGTCGGCCTGGAGTTCGAGACCCTAGTCGCGGTGGTGGCTGCTGCGGTTGCGATTATGTTCAGCGATGTTGATCAGCTCTGGTAGGGCGTCGAGGTCTTTTGCTCGCGCGGCGGCGGTCTTGGATTTGATCACGTCATCGAGTCCGGCCACCCTGACGGTGATTCCACCGATCGAGCGCACGTAGGCACCCGGAAGAAGGCCGTCGTAGCCGTCCGGAAAACCTGCCGGAACGAAGGTGAGGTCAAGGTCACCGGCGTCAGTGCGTAGGTTGAGCAGCTGCATCCCGCGAAGGGACTCTGCCGTGGATTCGAATCGCAGGCCTTCAAGCTGTTCATCTACGCGGATTCCGGCGTGTAGTTCACGCAGTGCGGCAGATAGCCGCTCGAGGTTCTGCTGTGTTGTCGAGGGGGTGATGTCGATGTCGTAAGTCGGCCGCCGGGAGCCGTACAGCTGAGCGGCGTACCCACCAACGACAACATATTCGACGTGGTGACGGTCGAGCACTTCGACGATGCGGACCGGATCGAACTGATCGGCTGCCGTCACGAGGGATGGGTATCTCGGAGTCGGGCTACAAATTCGCCCTGAGTTCGGCGTCGCTCCCGACGCTGCGATGCGCTCAGCCGCGCGACGTCGGCGTCGAGAATGTCGTCGTGGGCATCGTAGTCAGCCACGGTGATTCGCAACTCCAGATCAATTGCGGCCAGGATCCGGGCTAGTACCGGCAGCGACGGCTGCCGCGACCCCGCCTCGATCCTGGCGATGGTCGATTGCGGGACGTGTGCGACCTCAGCAAGCTCTCGCTGCGTCAGGCCGGCGCGTGCCCGGGCTACCCGCAGGACGTTTCCCGCCAATCGCTCCACATGGGCAGTTGTCGTCGACCCCATAGTTGCCACGACACCATGATAGCCGATTAGGCATCGGAAGGTTGCCCGACTTTCATCAGTTGGCGGAGCCGGTCAGCGACGTTGAGGCTAGAGGAGTTCACCGCGCCCCCTAGCGCCTGGCTAGGCCCGCCACGTCGGCCCGAAGACGCGGAAATCGAATATGCAGCTTTACCGGTACTGGTGACACTATGCACCATGACCAGCCGGCACGCGTTCGCCCTCAATCGGCGGTCCGGGCGCCGTGCCGTCACCGAATGTCCTGCCGCCCAACGCGTCCCGACCATGCGATGTCAGCCAATTGGATAGTTCCGGGCCTTTCGGCACGATGCGGGTCGGATTGATGTCGGCATGAACGATGTAGTAGTGCTGTTTGATCTGGACGAAGTCGATGGTGTCACCGAAACCCGGTGTCTGGAACAGATCACGCGCGTAGGCCCACAGCACCGGCATCTCGGACAGCTTGGATCGGTTGCATTTAAAATGCCCCTGATAGACCGGATCGAAGCGGGCCAGCGTGGTAAACAGTCGCACATCGGCTTCAGTGATGTTGTCGCCCACCAGGTATCGCTGCCCTGCGAGCCGATCACTCACCCAGTCCAACGCGGTGAACAACCGATCGTAGGCCGCCTCGTAGGCGTGTTGTGAGCCGGCAAAGCCGCACCGGTACACCCCGTTGTTGATTTCGGTGTAGACCCGTTGATTCACCTCGTCGATCTCGGCACGCAGCGGCTCGGGATACAGCTGCGGGGCGCCGTCGCGGTGGTAGGCCGTCCACTCGGTGGACAGGTCCAACGTGATCTGCGCGAAATCGTTGGTGACCACTGCGCCGGTAGGTATGTCGACGATCGCCGGTACGGTGATGCCCTTCGGATAGTCGGGGAAGCGTTTGAAGTAGGCGTCCTGCAGCCGCGGGATCTTCAGCACCGGATCGACTCCGCCGGGATCGAGATCGAAAGTCCAACTGCGCTTGTCGTGGGTGGGCCCGCAAAACCCAATGGAGATAACGTTTTCCAACCCGAGTAATCGGCGGACGATGATCGCGCGGTTGGCCCATGGGCACGCGCGGGCGACGATCAGCCGGTAGCGGCCCGGCTCGACCGGGTATCCGTCACGCCCGTCGGCGGTGATGCGGGTCGCGATGTAGTTGGTATCGCGGGTGAACTCCCCGGCCGCGGCGACGTAGGAAGCCATGCCTTAGCGCGTCTAGCGTTCCGGCACCGCCAAGAACCGCCGGGCCAGATTCTCCTCGGTGGACGCCCCTGGTTCCCAGTGCGCGATCCACGGTCCGGTGCCCTCCGACTGGTCGAGAATCCCCTGTTCCAGCCAGGTGTAGCGACCGCCCAGCACCTCGCGTGCCAGCCGAACATCGGTGCTGTCTGTGTTGGTCCACAGCGCGTGGAACAACGCGTCGACCCGCAGGGTTGCCTGCTGGCAGAACGCATCAGCCACCTCGTAGGCCTGTTGGCCCTCGGCTGCATCCGCAACCCGTTGGGCCTCGGCCCGGACACATGTCGCCGACATCGCGAACAACTCCGCCCCGATATCCACTACCCGTCCGAGGAATCCCTGCTTTTGCTCCAACGCAGCCTGCCAGCGCGCCATCCCGTAGAACGTATTGCGGGCCAGCTTGCGAGAAGAGCGCTCGACAAAACGCAGATGTGTGGCAAGCTTTCCAAACTCGCGGTAAGCCGTCGGCCGTTGTCCTTCCCCGAAGACCAGTTGCGGCAACCACTTTGCATAGAACCCGCTTGCGCCAGCAGCCGCCTTGGCCTTTTGCCGCATATCGGCTTTGGGATTCGCGAGGTCCCCGGCCGCGGTCAGGTGTGCATCGACCGCCTCACGGGCAATCAGCAGCCGCATGATCTCGTCAGACCCCTCGAAGATGCGGTTGATCCGCAGATCGCGCACCAACTGCTCCACCGGCACCGCCCGCTCACCCCGTGCGGCCAACGACTCGGCGGTCTCGTAGCCGCGGCCGCCGCGAACCTGCACCAACTCGTCGGCGATCACGCAGGCCATCACGCTGGACCACAACTTGGCTAACGCCGCCTCGATTCGGATGTCGTTGCGACCCTCGTCGGCCATCTGACCGGACAGGTCCAGCACCGCTTCCAGCGCGTAACTGGTTGCGGCGATGAAGGAGATCTTGTTGGCGACTGCGGCATGCTCGCCGAGCGGCTTACCCCACTGCACCCGTTTGCACGACCACTCTCGCGCGATCTTCAACGACCATTTGGCCGACCCTGCCGCCATCGCGGGTATGGACAGCCGTCCGGCGTTCAGTGTGGTCAGCGCGATCCTCAGCCCGTCGCCTTCGCGGCCGATCAGGTTTTCACGCGGAACCCGGACGCGATGCATCCTCGTCACGCCGTTTTCGATACCGCGCAGACCCATGAACTTATTGCGCCGCTCGACGGTGATGCCGGGTGAATCGGCCTCGACGACAAAAGCGCTGATCCCCCCGCGGTGCCCCTCGCTCTTCGGCACTCGGGCCATCACCACGAGCAGGTCGGCGACCACACCGTTCGTCGTCCACAACTTCACGCCGTCTAGTTCGTAAGCCTGTCCGTCATCGACGGGTGTCGCGGTCGAGGCCAGCCGCGCCGGGTCGGAACCGACGTCCGGTTCGGTCAGCAGAAACGCCGATATCCCCCCGGCAGCACAGCGGGGCAGGAACTTCCGCTTCTGCTCTTCACTCCCGGCAAGCTTGAGTGGTTCCGGTACCCCGATCGACTGGTGCGCTGACAGCAACGCCCCAAGGCTGGGATGCACCGTCGAAACCATCACCAAAGCACCGTTGTAGGCGACCTGCGACATGTTCAAACCGCCGTACTCGGACGGTATTTTCATGCCGAAGCAGCCCAGCTCGGCAAGGCCTTTCACGTATTCGTCGGGAATCTGGGCATCGCGCTCGATCACACTGCCATCGATGGTGCCGAGAAATTCGCGCAGTTTGGCGAGAAATGCCTCGGTGCGAGCGGCTTCCTCGTCGGTCGGCCGGGGAAACGGATGGATGAGCTCCAACGGAAAGCGCCCCAGGAAAAGCTCCTTAGCGAAGGACGGTTTGTCCCAACCGCTTTCGCGCGACTCCTCCGCTACGGCTCTCGCCTGCTCCTCGGTAACCTGCACCTGCTCCGTCACCGGACACCTCCTGGTTCTTTCTGCCTATTCATCGACGCTTCAGCTGCCAGTGTTCCCTTTGAGGCGGTGCGGTACACGCTCATTCAGGCGTCGAGTTCCCGGGCGACGGCCTTGACCACCTCGGAGACCCGGCGGGCGGTCTTGCGGTCCGGGTAGCGGCCCTTACGCAGCTCAGGCTGCACCGCGCTCTCCAGCAGCGTGATCATGTCCTCGACCATACCGTGCAGTTCGTCGGGGCTGTGCCTGTGTTCCGCGGGCCCCTCGCGGCGAGGACGGACAAGGCTCGGCGGCGGCTCAATCAGCTTGAGACTCAATGCCTGCGGTCCGCGCCGGCCAGTCGCCACGCCGAACTCGACGCGCTGGCCGGCCTTGAGGCCGTCGACACCCGCGGGCAACGCCGAGGAACGGACGTAAACGTCCTCGCCGTCCTCTTGCGACAGGAAGCCGAACCCCTTCTCGGGGTCATACCACTTCACCTTGCCGGTCGGCACTGGTCTCACCTGCTTGTCTGACGGATCACCACACAACGAAGCGTCCCGCCTGCGCAGGACGCGGTGACTGCTGATCCTACTCGGACGCTGGGCGCGATTACCCTCGTTTACTCGGTCGTCACGGTGGCGACCCGTCCCCCGCAAGCGGGAGGTGCCCCCAGCGCCCTGCTGCGTCGCGCCGGCGATCGCCACTCGGTAGGCTGATGCTACCGCTGGAGGAGATATGCGCCTGGTCCTGAACGTCATCTGGCTGATCTTCGGCGGCCTTTGGCTGGCCGTCGGCTATCTCTTGGCGGCGCTTGTCTGCTTCCTGCTCATCATCACCATCCCATTCGGGTTCGCCGCGCTGCGCATCGCGTCGTTCACGCTGTGGCCATTCGGGCGCACGATCGTCAGCAAGCCGGGTGCCGGCACCGGCACTATGATCGGCAACATTATCTGGGTGTTGTTGTGCGGGTTCTGGCTCGCGATAGGGCACCTGGTGAGCGCGGCGATGATGGCGGTCACGATTATCGGTATCCCACTGGCACTGGCTGATCTCAAACTGATCCCGGTGTCGCTGATGCCGCTGGGCAAGCAGATCGTTCCGGTCGACTCGCCGAGCAGATCCGAATGGGTGCACGCATGACGCTGGTCGCGCTGGGTGTGCCGACGGTGCGGCGTCACGCCGATGCCGAGTTCGGACGGGGCGAGATGCCCACGTCCGGACCGCTGATCGACACGTTCGGACGGGTTGCCACCGATCTGCGGGTGTCGCTGACCGACCGTTGCAATCTGCGCTGCACCTACTGCATGCCGGCCGAAGGCCTGGACTGGCTACCCAACGAACAACTGCTGCAGCCCGACGAGCTGGCCCGATTGTTGCGTGTGGCGGTGACCCGGCTCGGTATCACCAGCGTGCGGTTCACCGGTGGCGAGCCGTTGTTGGCCCGCCACCTGGAGGACGTGGTGGCGGCGGCCGCGGTGCTGCAGCCCCGCCCGGAGATCTCGCTGACCACCAATGGTCTGGGACTGGACCGGCGGGCGGGCGCCCTGGCCAAGGCGGGTCTGGACCGGGTCAACGTGTCGTTGGACACGGTAGATCGCGCCCACTTCGAGGCCATCACCCGCCGCGACAGGCTTTCGGACGTGCTGGCCGGGCTGGCCGCCGCGAAGGAAGCCGGCTTCGAACCGGTCAAGGTCAATGCCGTGCTGGATCCGGTGACGGGTCGAGCGGACGTGGTGGAGCTGCTGCGGTTCTGTCTGGAGCACGGCTACCAGCTGCGGGTCATCGAGCAGATGCCGCTCGACGCGGGGCACCAGTGGCGTCGAGGCGACGTGCTGACCGCCGACGACGTCCTGGCCGCGCTGCGACCGCATTTCCGGCTGCGACCCGATCCGGCGCCACGTGGGTCGGCACCGGCCGAACTATGGCTGGTTGACCAGGGCCCGGGCAGTCCAGCCGGGAAGGTCGGGGTGATCGCCTCGGTGTCACACCCGTTCTGTTCGACGTGTGACCGGGTCCGGTTGACAGCCGACGGGCAGATTCGCAACTGTCTGTTCGCCCGGCGGGAGACCGACCTTCGTAGGCTGCTGCGCGGCGGCGCCGACGACGACGCGATCGAGTCGGCCTGGCGCGCCGCGATGTGGGCCAAGAAAGCCGGGCATGGCATCAATGACCCGGACTTCATCCAGCCGGACCGTCCGATGAGCGCGATCGGGGGTTGACCGTGGCCGAGACGTCCGACGAGCGCACCGGGATACCCGTCACGGTCCGTTATTTCGCGGCAGCGCGGGCGGCGGCCGGCGCCGAAACGGAAATCGTCACGGTGCCGCCCGGCGCCACAGTGGCCGAGCTGGTCGACGGCCTCGCCGGGCGGGATGTGCGGCTGGCGGCGGTGCTGAACCGATGCTGCTATCTGCGCGATGGCATCGCCGTGCGGGACGACGCGGCAACCGCCAGGCCCCTTCGTGCGGGTGACACGATCGACGTCTTACCGCCCTTCGCAGGCGGCTGACCAACGTGATTTGCCTCACATAACGAATCGATAACGGCCCGGCTACGACTCGATTGCGTGCCCTTTTGAGCTGCGCAGACAGCGCACTCTCCTGGCGTTTTAGGCCCGCGCGACACGCCGAATCGCCGAATTCGGATGAACGTGACCCGGCGTCGACAACCCGCTACCGTCTCCCGCGGGTTTACCGCGTCTTCCTGAGCGGCGGGCCTTGCCCACTTGTAGCGCCGAGCTCCATCCAGCAAGCCGGGCAACGTACACCAACTGGATGGAGGCGGGGGACCCAATCGGTCCGCCGAAATCGGACCGGAGCCGTCCGCGGCTCCTTGGGGTGAAGCCACCGCCGTTTCCCCGTGGACTACGGCAGTGGCCGGGCAACCTCTCTGGTTGTATCCAGCCCGAACCCGACAGCTGACCTCGTGGGCGCCTGCAGAGAGGACATACCGGCATATGAGTGGACGGCATCGTAAGCCCACCACATCCAACGTCAGCGTGGCCAAGCTCGCCTTTACCGGGGCGGTGCTCGGCGGCGGCAGCATCGCCCTCGCGGGCCATGCCACGGCAGCCACCGACGGCGAATGGGACCAGGTAGCCCGCTGCGAGTCCGGCGGCAACTGGTCGATCAACACCGGCAACGGGTACCAGGGTGGACTGCAGTTCAATCGAGGCACCTGGGCCGCGCACGGTGGCGGTGAGTTCGCCGCGTCGGCCAACCTGGCCAGCAGAGAACAACAGATCGCCGTTGCCGAGCGGATACTGGCGGGGCAGGGTCGCGGCGCGTGGCCGGCATGCGGTCATGGCCTTTCTGGCGCGACGCCGCGTAATGTGCTCGCCGCTGACCAGGCGCCGGTGAACGCGCCCGAGGATGCCCTGGAGGCCGACGGCGAGCCGGCGGTACTCGACGCCCCACCGCCCGCCGACGACGCTCCGCCGCCGGAGGAGGCTGCTCCCCCGGTCGAGATGGCCGCCGCCGAGGAACCCGCCCCGCCCGCTGAGGAGCCCGCCGCCCCCGAGGAACTCGCCCCGCCGGTCGAACCGGTCGCCGACGACGACGCGACCGCCGGCGACGCACCGGAAGTTCACCCGGTCCAGGCCGTGGCGAACTGGACGTTCGCACCACCGGCCCCCGTGCCGAGCGACGCCAACGGGCTGCCCGCCGGAGCACCGCAGAACATGGACCCCGGCTACCTCACGGATCTGTGGCAGGCCATCTGGGCGCAGGACATCAACGGCAACGATGCACTGGCCGCACTCGCCCAGCAGCCCCCCGCTGCGGCGCCCACGCCGTAATTAGGCCGAGCCGATCCACTCGTCGGTTCCGTCGGCGAAGAACTGGTGCTTCCACACCGGTAGCCGTGCCTTGATGGCGTCCACCAGCTGCGCGCAGGTCTCGAACGCCGCCTGCCGATGGTCGGCTGCCACCGCGGCCACCAACGCCGCATCGCCGATCTTCAGGACACCGATGCGGTGGCTGGCCGCAATAGCCCGCACACCGCGGCACTGCTCGGCGATTTCGGCCACCACGTCGGCCAGGACCTGCTCGGCCGACGGGTGCGCGGAGTATTCCAGCCGCAGCACCTGACGGCCGCCGTCGTGGTCGCGGACCGCCCCGACGAATCCCACGATCCCGCCGGCGGCCTGATGGCTCACCAGGTCTTCGTGTTCGGCCAGCAGGATCGGCTGATCGGTCAGCGCCGCGCGCAATACCTGTGTCATCGGGGGTGGTCTTTGCCGGCGAGTTGGTCCAGCGCGTGGTCGAGGACGTCGGCGAGCACGCCGAGCCCGTCGCGCACCCCGCCCGTCGACCCCGGCAGATTCACGATCAGGGTGCGACCGGCCACCCCGCACACCCCGCGTGACAGCACCGAGGTCGGCACCTTCGGCAGTCCCGAGCGGCGGATGGCATCGGCGAGCCCGGGCACGTCGTAGTCGAGCACCGCCGCCGTTTGGGCCGGGGTGTCGTCGCTGGGTGAAATGCCGGTGCCACCGGAGGTGATGATCAAGTCGACCCCTTCGCCGATGGCGTCACGCAGTGCCCGGCCGACCGGGTCGCCGTCGGCGACCACTACCGCGTCTAGGAGCGGGAAGCCCCGTTGGCCGAGCCATTCGATGATGATCGGGCCGCAGCGGTCCTGGTAGACACCGGCCGACGCGCGGGTGGAGGCGACGATGACACGTGCGGATCGGGCGGCCATTACCGCGTCCAGGTTCCGCTGCGCCCGCCGTCTTTGCGCAGCACCCGAATGTCGTCGATGCGGGCAGTCGGGTCCACTGCCTTGATCATGTCGTAGAGCGTCAGGGCCGCCACGCTGACGGCGGTCAACGCCTCCATCTCCACCCCGGTGCGGTCGGTGCTGTGCACGGTCGCGGTGATGTCGATATCCGACTCCCCGACGGTGAAATCGACGTCCACACCGGTGAGCGCCAGTTGGTGACACAGCGGAATCAGATCGCTGGTGCGCTTGGCGGCCAGAATGCCCGCCACCCGGGCGGTGGCCAGCGCATCGCCCTTGGGTAGCCCGCCCTTCGAGATCAGCGACACCACCTCCGGACAGGTGCGGAAAGTTCCCGCGGCGACAGCGGTGCGCCTGGTGGCCCCTTTTTCGGTGACGTCGACCATATGCGCCGCTCCCCGCTCGTCGATGTGCGAGAGCGGATCCGAGCCGGGCGCGGCTGCCGACAATGCCGTCACCGCCTACTGATTGACGACGGTGACCGGGTGCAGGTAGGGCAAATCGTCGGAGGGCACCGGGAATACCAGATCACCGAACGGGGACAGCGCGCCGGCCCGATCGGTCGCCAGTTCGCTCACCGCGTGATCGTCGGGGTCCGTCGTCGGCCAGCCGTTGTCGACGTACCGGCCCCTCGGCGTCTTTTTGTCTGCGTTGTCAGCCACGGGGTCCATTCTTACAGGTCTCACGCCTGTGACCCGGTCGAGTGGCCGGTTACACCACGCGATCGGCAACATACCGTGACATAGCTGGCCACTCGGGCACTGCTTTACGCTGGTCGGCAATGACCCAACACACCCCGGACATCCCGCTGGGGTCCTGGCTGGCCGAGCTGCCCGACGAGCGGCTGATCCGGCTACTGGAGCTGCGGCCCGACCTCGCGCAGCCGGCACCCGGCAGTATCGCGGCCCTGGCAATGCGCGCTCAGGCCCGTCAGTCGGTCCGGGCTGCCGCCGACGAACTGGACTTCCTGCGGCTGGCGGTGATCGACGCGCTGCTGGTGTTGCATGCCGATACCGCGCCGGTTCCGGTCGCCAAACTGCTCGCGCTGATCGACGGCCGAGCACCGGAAGCCGATGTCCTCGACGCGGTAAATGACCTCATGCAGCGTGCCCTGGCCTGGGGCGACACCGACGTCCGGGTGGCCGCCGACGCCGCCGCCGCACTGCCGTGGTATCCCGGCCAGGCCATCCTGGAGGACGAAGGCGGCACCAGCGACCAGATCACCGCGCTCCTCGATGACCTCGACGACGACGAACTCATCGTGTTGGAGAAATTGCTGGAGGGCTCGCCGATGGGCCGCACCCGTGACGCCGCGCCGGGCGCCCCGCCGGATCGCCCGGTGCCGCGGCTTTTGGCGAAGGGCCTGTTGCGCCGGATCGACGCCGAGACGGTGATCCTGCCTCGCCACGTCGGGCAGCTGCTGCGCGGCGAGGACCCCGGCCCGGTGCAGCTGAGGCCACCCGATCCGGTCGTCACCACGACCACGCCCGACGACGTCGACGCCGCAGCCGCCGGAGCCGCCATCGACCTGCTGCGTGAACTCGACGTGACGCTCGAAACCCTGAGCACCACACCGGTTCTGCAGCTGCGCGGCGGCGGGCTCGGGGTACGCGAAGTCAAGCGGCTGGCCAAGGTGACCGGCATCGACGACGCCCGGCTGGGCCTGATCCTGGAGCTGGCCGCCGCGGCCGGCCTGGTCGCCAGCGGCATACCCCATCCACAGCCGGACGACGGGCAGGGGCCGTACTGGGCGCCGACGGTCGCCGCAGACCGGTTCGCCGACGCGTCCACCGCCGACCGTTGGCACCTGCTGGCCTGCACGTGGCTCGACCTGCCTCGCCGCCCGGCACTGATCGGCACCCGCGGCCCGGACGCCAAACCGTATGGCGCCCTGTCGGATTCGGTGTACTCGACGGCGGCGCCGCTGGATCGCCGGTTGGTGTTGGACATGCTGGCCGAGCTGCCGCCCGGCACCGGCGTCGACGAGACCACCGCGTCGGCGGCCCTGGTGTGGCGGCGGCCCCGGTGGGCCAAACGGCTACAGCCGGGGCGGGTCGCCGATCTGCTGGACGAGGCGCACTTCCTTGGCCTGGTGGGCCGCGGAGCGATCAGCACCCCGGGCCGCGCGCTGGTTGGGCAAGGTGACACCGCCGCTGTTGTCGACACGATGACGCGCGTGCTTCCCGCACCGATCGACCACTTCCTGGTGCAGGCCGACCTGACCGTGGTGGCGCCCGGCCCGCTGGATCGCCACCTGGCCGACGAACTGGCCGCGGTCGCCATCGTCGAGTCGGCCGGCGCGGCGATGGTGTACCGGGTCAGCGAAGCTTCGATCCGGCACGCTCTGGACATCGGCAAGACCGCTGACGGATTGCATGCCCTGTTCGAGACGCACTCCAAAACACCAGTGCCGCAATCACTCACCTATCTCATCGATGACGTGGCCCGTCGACATGGACAGCTACGGATCGGCGTGGCGGCCTCCTTCGTACGCTGCGAAGACCCGACGCTGCTCGCGCAGGCGGTGGCCGCGGCCGAACCGCTCGGGCTGCGGGCGCTGGCACCGACGGTGGCGGTCAGCCACGCGCCGATCGGCGAGGTGCTCGCGGCGTTGCGCGACGCGGGTTTCGCGCCGGCCGCCGAGGACTCCACCGGGACCATCGTCGACATCCGCTCCCGGGGAGCCCGAGTGCCCGCACCTCAGCAACGCCGGCCGCAGCGCCCGATACCGCGCCCCAGCAGCGACACGCTCAGCGCAGTCGTCGCAGTGCTGCGCAAGGTGGGCACTGCGCCGTTTGCCAACGCCCGGATCGACCCGGCGGTTGCGATGGCACTGTTGCAGCGCGCCGCGCGGGATGCCACCACGGTGGTGATCGGCTACGTCGACGCGGCGGGAGTGGCCACCCAGCGGGTAGTGACGCCGGTCGCGGTGGTCGGCGGCCAGCTGGTCGCCTTCGATTCGACCTCCGGGCGGGCACGCGACTTCGCTGTCCATCGCATCACGTCAGTCATGTCGGCCGAGTCCGGATAATCGACGCTATGACCGACGGGCCGTTGATTGTGCAGTCCGACAGGACGGTGCTGCTCGAGGTTGACCATGAGCTGGCCGGTGCTGCGCGCTCGGCGATCGCGCCGTTCGCCGAGCTGGAACGCGCACCCGAGCATGTGCACACCTACCGCATCACCCCGCTGGCACTGTGGAACGCCCGCGCGGCCGGTCACGACGCCGAGCAGGTGGTCGACGCGCTGGTCAGCTATTCCCGCTACGCGGTCCCCCAGCCGCTACTGGTCGACATCGTCGACACGATGGCCCGCTACGGGCGGCTGCAGTTGGTCAAGAACCCGGCGCACGGCCTGATGCTGGTCAGCCTGGACCGCGCGGTGCTCGAAGAGGTGCTTCGGCACAAGAAGATCACCCCGATGCTGGGCGCCCGCATCGACGACGACACCGTGATGGTGCACCCCAGTGAGCGCGGCCGCGTCAAGCAAATGCTGCTCAAGATCGGCTGGCCGGCCGAGGATCTGGCCGGTTACGTTGACGGCGAGGCGCATCCGATCAGCCTCAGGCAGGACAGTTGGCATCTGCGCGACTATCAGGAGATGGCGGCCGAGTCATTCTGGGCGGGCGGCTCGGGCGTGGTCGTGCTGCCGTGCGGGGCGGGCAAGACGCTGGTCGGTGCAGCCGCGATGGCGAAAGCCGGTGCGACGACGCTGATTCTGGTCACCAACATCGTCGCCGCCCGGCAGTGGAAGCGCGAACTGGTTGCCCGCACGTCGCTGACCGAGGACGAAATCGGCGAATACTCAGGAGAACGCAAGGAGATCCGGCCGGTAACCATCTCCACCTACCAGATAATCACTCGTCGCACCAAGGGCGAATACCGCCACCTGGAGCTGTTCGACAGCCGCGACTGGGGACTGATCATCTACGACGAGGTGCACCTGCTGCCGGCGCCGGTGTTCCGGATGACCGCCGATCTGCAGTCGCGCCGACGGCTGGGCTTGACGGCGACGCTGATCCGCGAGGACGGCCGCGAGGGTGATGTGTTCAGCCTGATCGGCCCCAAACGCTATGACGCGCCGTGGAAAGACATTGAGGCCCAGGGCTGGATCGCACCGGCGGAATGCGTCGAGGTACGGGTCACGTTGACCGACAGCGAGCGGATGCGCTACGCCACCGCCGAACCCGACGAACGCTACCGGATGTGCTCGACGGCGCACTCGAAAATCGCGGTGGTCCGCTCGATCCTGAGCCGCCACCCGGGCGAGCAGACCTTGGTGATCGGCGCCTATCTCGACCAGCTCGACGAACTCGGCGCCTTGCTGGACGCTCCGGTGATCCAGGGCTCGACCAAGACCGCCGAACGTGAGGCACTGTTCGACGCATTTCGGCGCGGTGAGGTGTCCACGCTGGTGGTGTCGAAGGTAGCCAATTTCTCCATCGACCTACCGGAAGCCGCTGTGGCGGTGCAGGTTTCGGGAACCTTTGGCTCGCGTCAGGAGGAGGCGCAACGGCTGGGCCGGCTGCTGCGGCCCAAAGCCGGCGGCGGCGGTGCGGTTTTCTACTCGGTGGTCTCCCGCGACACCCAGGACGCCGAATACGCTGCGCATCGGCAACGCTTTCTCGCCGAGCAGGGCTATGGCTACGTCATCCGCGACGCGGACGACCTATTGGGACCGGCGATTTAGGTCGTCAGTATCGTCGCGGCGGCGGTGCCGGGCGCGCCGTAGACCTGTGCGAACCCAACCCGCGGCCTGCCGCGTACCTGGCGTTCGCCGGCCTCCCCGCGCAACTGGCGCACCAGCTCGTGCACCTGTCGCAACCCTGACGCGCCGATCGGCTCACCGTTGGCGATCAACCCGCCGTCGGTGTTGACCGGCATCGGCCCGGTGATCTCGGTGGCGCCCTCGGCCACCAGTTTCTCCTGGTCTCCGTCGGCGCAGAACCCGGCCTCGGCCATGTGGATCACTTCCGCGCCGGCGTCGGTGTCCTGTAACTGAATGACGTCGACCTCCTCAGGCGACACCCCGGCCGTCTCGAACGCGGCCCGGGACGCGTACACCGTCGGCGACACGTCCTCCTCGATCGGCGCGAAGGTGGCGTGCACCTCGTAGGCGCCGTAACGACGAGTGCGAATCTCGGCCGCCCGCAAGAACACCAGCTTCGAACTGAACCGAGGCGCGAGGTCTGCTCGGCACATGATCACCGCCGCTGCACCTTCGTCGGGCGTGCAGAACATGTATTGGGTCAGCGGGTAATTCAGCACCGGCGAACCCAGGATCTCCTCCTCCGAAAGCGGCTTACGCCGGAAAGCGTTGGGGTTCAACGCTCCATTGCGGAAGTTCTTGACGGCCACCTTGGCCAGCGTCTCGGTCGAGATGCCGTGATCGTGAATGTAGCGGTTGGCCTTCATCCCGAAGAACTTGGTCGTCAGGAACTGGCCATTCTCGGCGTACCAGGCGGGCAATGCCAGCTTGGCCGGGTCATCGGTGAATGCGCCGCGCGGGTGCTTGTCCATACCCACGGCGATACCGATGTCGTAGCGGCCCAATCGGATCGTGTCCGCGCACAGCTGGGTGGCGCTGGCAGCTGTCGCGCACGCATTGAACACATCGGTGAACGGAATGCCGGTCAGCCCCACCAGTCTGGTCACCGCGTCCGGGTTGGACACCTCATGGCTGCCACCGACACCGAACTGGATGTCCTTCCAGTCGATGCAGGCATCGTCCAGCGCAGCCTGAATCGCCTCCGCGCCCATCTCCATGGCCGACTTGCCCTCGAAGCGACCGAACGGATGCAGGCCCACGCCAATGATGGCCACGTCGTTCATCTAGAACTCCCTTGTACGTTAGACCGGCTCGAAGGCGAACGTGATGACCTCGTTGCCCTCGTCATCGGTAGTGAACGGCACCATGGTCAGCTCGACGTCCATACCGAATTGCAGCTTCGCGGGGTCGTTTTCGGTCAACCGCCCCTCAACGCGAACCACGTCGCCGAGCTGAACCAAGCCCACGCCGAACGGGGTGAATTCCGTGCCCGTCGGGCCGGCATAAGGAGGCCCCGGTGGGAAACCCTGCGTCGTCCAGGAAACCAGGGTTCCGCGCCGGGGCAGCAGCAGCTCGGACATCTCCCCGCCGCTGCACCGCGGGCACCGCTGCTGCACCGGGAAGGTGGTGGCGTCGCAGGCACCACACCGACTGCCGATCAGCTGCGGGTTGTCGTCGGGCCAGGTCGAGATCTCGGGCGCCAGTGCCTTCTGCATCGAGGGATCCTTAAGTTGGTACGACACGAGAATAATGCCGCTCAAGCGAACCGTACAAGAGGATTCCGCAATAGCGGAAATCGCATTCTCCTAGCTCAGCGCCCGGATCACCTCCCGCTCGAATAGCTCGATGCCCGATCGGTCATAAGCCGCCTCGGGGAAGTAGCAGATCACGTATTGGCAACCCAGGTCGCGCAGATGCGCAAGCCGCTCGGTGACTTGCTCGGTCGTGCCCGTCGCCGACTCGGGGCCGCTGGTGCCGGTGATCATCGCATCAGCCGTCGCTTCGGGCACATAGCCGAGCATCCGATCGCGTATCCGCTGCAGCCGGTCTTTGACCTCCGTTTCCGAGCTGGCGACGACGGTGTTGAGGTTGGCCGAGCGCACGATCGCGCTGAAATCGGTACCCACCTCGCGACAATGCCCGGCCAGCGCTTCGGACTTGTGGGCGAACTCCGCGGGCTCGGGCGTGAAGTTGGTGTACTGAGCGTATTTCGCCGCGATCCGCAACGTCACCTTCTCCCCACCGCCGGCGATCCAGAATGGGATACCGCTGTTCTGCAACGGTTTCGGTGCGACGATCGCCCCGTCGACCTGGTAGTGCTCACCGGTGAAGCTGACCTTGCCGTCGCGCCAGGCGTCACGCATGATCTGCACGCCCTCATCGAGGCGCCCGAGCCGTACTTTCGCCGACGGGAAGCCGTAACCATAAGCGCGCCATTCGTGTTCGTACCAGCCGCCGCCAATGCCCATCTGGATGCGGCCGCCGGAGATGACGTCGGCGGTGGCCGCAACCTTGGCCAGATACACCGGGTTGCGGTAACTGATCGCCGTGCACATCTGGCCGAGTTTGATCCGCGACGTCGTCGCCGCGTAGGCCGACATCAACGACCAGGCCTCGTGGGTGGCTTCACCGGTCGGCATCGGCACGGTGTGGAAGTGGTCGTAGACCCACAGCGAGTCCCACGCGCTGTCGTCGGCGTAGCGGGCCAGCTCGCGCATCACCGCCCAGTGTTTGTCGGGTTCGATCCCGACGAGATCGAGGCGCCAGCCCTGTGGGATGAAAAGTCCGAAGCGCATAGCTGCCGACTCTAACCCGTCTCAAATACCCAGCGTGGCCAGCGCGCCTTCGACCGCTGCGGCACGTAGTTCGTCGAGGGGCGTATCGGGGAACTGCATGCAGCAGTCCTGCAGGCCACCGAACGCGATCACCGCGCGAACAGCTTGGGCCAGTGTGGGTTTCGGCCCGAACACCAGCTTGCCGAGCCGGGTACGCCAGGCCAGCACCTTTTCGACCAAGCCGAGATCCTCCAGAATGGCGAACTCCGCGACCACCACAACCAGGTCCCGTCGATGTCGATAGTGGAAATCGACGTAGCCCTCCAGCAGATCGCGCACATCGGTATCGTCGCGGTTCTCCTGGTCGACGACGAACTGCTCGCCCTCCTCGATGAGTGGTTGTACGATGCTGCGGACCAACTCCTCTCGCGAATTGAAGTGGTAGTACAACGCCGGCTTGGTGACCCCCAGTTCGTCTGCGATGTCCTGCAGGCTGGTGCGTTGCACACCCTGCCGGATGAACAGTTCGCGGGCGACCTCCTGAATGCGCTCCCTGGTATCGGAGCGGGGCCTACTCACTCGGCGATCATATCTGACTTACCGATAGGTAAGCACCCGTGATACGCTTACCGATCGTTAAGTAAGGAGGCGGGGATGCGGGTTCTGATTTCAGGTGCGAGCATCGCCGGCCCGGTGCTGGCGTACTGGCTTGCCCGGTACGGGTTCGACGTCACCGTCGTCGAACGGGCGCCGGCGCTGCGCAAGACCGGCGGCCACGCCGTCGACCTGTTCCGGCCGGCGATGGAAATCTCGGCAAAGATGGGTGTGCTGTCGCGCATCGAGGCGTGCGCCACCGGCACAACCCGGTTGATCATCTACCGCGACAACGCGCGGCGACCGGTCACAGTCGATCTCACCAAGATCTTCGCCGCCGCCTCCGACCGGCATGTGGAAATCATGCGCGACGACCTCAGCGAGATCTACTACGACGCCGGCGATGTCGAGTACCTGTTCGGTGACTCCATCACCGCCATCTCACCCGACGGTGAGGTGACATTCGAGCGTGCCGCGCCACGCAGGTTCGAAGCCGTGGTCGGTGCCGATGGGTTGCACTCCAACGTGCGGCGGTTGGTGTTCGGTGACGAGGCGGGCCTCACCCGGTTCCTCGGTGGTTACCTGGCGGTGGCTTCGGTGCCGAAAGCACTCGCGCACAACGGCGAAATGGCCGGGCATGTCGAAATCGGCCGCATCGCCGGGATCTACACCGCACAACACCTGGCCGACGCGCGGATGCTGTTCATGTTCCACAGTCCCGAACTCGGCTATGACCATCGAGATAACGCGCGGCAGAAGGACTTACTGCGGAATGCGTTCGCCGGGATGGCTCCGCGAGTGGACGGTTGGCTCGAGCAGCTCGACGAAACGACGACGTTCTACTTCGACTCGATCACCCAACTGCAGTTGAACAACTGGTCGCGAGGGCGGGTCACCCTCGTCGGCGACGCCGGCTACTGCCCGGGCCCCGCGGTGGGTGGCAGCACCAGTCTGGCGGTGGTCGGCGCGTACGTACTGGCCGGGGAACTGGCCCGCGCCGACGGCGACCACGTGGCGGCGTTCGCGGCCTACGAGAAGCAGATGCGCGAACCGGTGCGCCACAGCCGCGCTTTCGCGCGCGGAGCCGCCAAGACCGTCGTCCCCGGTTCCCGGGTCGCGGTGTGGGCGGTGACCCGGGGTGTGCAACTGGTCTCGGTGCTGCCCACCCCGCTCACCCGCGTGCTCGCGAAGCTGAACACCAAAGGTGTACGCATGCACGACTCGATGCCCGTGCCCGACTACGGCGTTCCCATGTGAGGAGTGGCGTCGACCAAGGCTGATTGCGGCTACCCTGTCGCACATGCCCCTGTCGAATAACGAACGCGCAGAGTTTCTGGCGCAGCCGCATATCGCGGCGCTGTCGATAAACGCGGGCGAAAGCCGCGGGCCACTGACCGTGCCGATCTGGTATCAGTACACGCCGGGCGGCGAGCCCTGGGTGCTGACCGGTGCGGGCTCACGCAAGCACCGTCTCATCGAGGCGACCGGCCACTTCTCGTTGATGGTCGAGCGGCTCGAGCCGTCGGTGCGCTATGTGGCGGTCGACGGCTCGGTGAGCCGGATCGAGCACGGCACCGACGACCAACACGTCGAGCTGGCCCATCGCTACCTGCCGCCGGAACGGGCGGAGGCCTACCTCGAATACGCCCGCCACGAACTCGGCGAAAGTGTCGTGATATACCTCAAGCCGCAGCACTGGCTTTCGGCCGACCTCGGAGAGTTGTGACATGGCTTCTCGGCACACAATGTTTCGGGTTTTCTACCGTGTCGGGTTTACCCCGTGGGACGGTCATCCGATTGTGACGCCGCTGCGCGAACTGATCGAGGGAGCCGATGCGTTGCCGCCGGCATCGGCGCTCGACGTCGGCTGCGGCACCGGCGGCTCCTCGATTTATCTCGCCCAGCACGGATGGCAAGTCACCGGAGTCGACTTCGTCCCGAAGGCACTCGACAAGGCACGCGCCAAGGCCCGTGCCGCCGATGCCACCGTCAACTTCATCCACGCCGACGTCACGCATTTGAGCCAGGCCGGAATCAGCGGGCCCTTCGAGTTGATCGTGGACAACGGCTGTCTGCACGGCATGAGTGCGCACGACCGTGACCTTTACCTGCGGGAGATCACCGCGGCCGCAGCCCCGGGTGCACGGCTGTCGATCGTCGCCTTCAAACCCGGCGGCGGGGTAGGGCCGGTGGGAATCAGCCAAGCGGAGATCGAGCGCCGATTCGCGCCCGCATGGGCGCTCCTGTCGGCGGCCGATGAAACGGTGACGCCTCAGGGCAAACTCACCGGCAGATTCGGGTCCCGGTTCCAGGCGCGCAGCTACGTATTTCAGCGCCAGTAGTGCGCGAGCGCTCCTGACCCGGAGGTGACAAGTACCCAGTACCGTGGGTACCGTTGGGGATGTGTCCACACTCAAGCCCACCTCCGGTGCCGGAACTAGTCACTCGCCGCGGCCGATCAAGGTCCGAAGGATTCATTTCCGCTACGACGCCAAACCACTCGAACGCCACTACGTCCAGGGCGACCTGGTGATGAGCCACGTCGTATCGGTGCTATCGGCGTTCTTTCCCCAGGGGGAGGATTTCTTCGTTCGGTCGGTGCGCCATTACGCGGACAAGATCACCGACCCGCAGTTGAAAAAGGCCGTCGCCGGCTTCGCCGGCCAGGAGGTCACCCACGGTCGCCAACACCGCGAACTCAACGACCGGTTGCAGCTGATGAGTTATCCCACCCACCGGATCGACCGGCGCACCGAGAAGGGCCTGGCCCGGCTGGAACGGTGGCGCATCCCGCGCTACCGGCTGGCCGTGACCGCCGCGCTGGAGCACTACACGGCAACGCTCGCGGAAACACTGCTCAGCGATCCGCGTGCTCGGGAAGTGTTGGGGGACAGCGAGGTCAGATCGGTGCTGCTGTGGCATGCGCTGGAGGAGTCCGAGCACAAGGCCGTTGCATTCGACGTCTACCGCGCGGTCGGCGGAACCGAGCGGATGCGGATCATCGCGATGTGGATAACCAGCTTCGCGTTCATCGGTGTGCTTGCGCTGCACACCACGTTGTCGCTGCTCGCCGACCGGGCCGCCTACCATCCGGTGCGATTGATCAAGAGTATTGCCGCACTGCGACACTCACCGTTCCTGACGCGGGCGGCGATACGCTGCCTGCGTGCCTACACCCGAACTGGGTTTCACCCCAACGACAACGACAACACCGCATTGGTCGACGAATGGGCCGCGCGGCTCTTCGGCGAGCAGGGCTCGCTGGCCGATCACCTGGCATAGCTTTCTCTGCTTTCTCTGACCCTGATTTTTCGGCCGGGCCTGTAATTATTGCGCGGTCCACTCGCACTTCTGCGCCCCAACAACAGCCTCGCGGAGATGTCGGTGGCTTCGACCACCCTGTCGGTATG
>NZ_JBOHHI010000110.1:0-12901 GCF_050700595.1 Mycobacterium sp. | reverse complement strand
GTGTTCGCGCCAGCGTTCGCTGCGGGCGTCGACCTTCACCCCGGGCTTCACGCCGGGGTGGGGTCGGGGAATTCTCACCACGTCAAGCACCTTACCGCGTTGCAGGCGTTGACCTGGGCAGACCGGCTATTCGAATGCCGCCGAGTGGCCAGTTATGTCACGCGAAACGCCGAATTACGTGCATTAGGTGGCCACTCGGCGGAAAGCCCCCAAGGGCGCTACAGCATGCAGGACACGCAGCCCTCGACCTCGGTGCCCTCCAGCGCCATCTGCCGCAGCCGGATGTAGTACAGCGTCTTGATGCCCTTGCGCCAGGCGTAGATCTGCGCCTTGTTCACGTCGCGGGTGGTCGCAGTGTCCTTGAAGAACAACGTCAGCGAAAGACCCTGGTCCACATGCTGGGTGGCCGCCGCGTAGGTGTCGATGATCTTCTCGTAGCCGATCTCGTAGGAGTCCTGGTAGTACTCCAGGTTGTCGTTGGTCATGTACGGCGCCGGGTAGTAGACCCGGCCGATCTTGCCTTCCTTGCGGATTTCGACCTTCGACACGATCGGGTGGATCGAGCTCGTCGAGTGGTTGATGTAAGAGATCGACCCGGTCGGCGGCACCGCCTGCAGGTTCTGGTTGTAAATGCCGTGCGCCTGCACCGATTCCTTCAGCCGCCGCCAATCGTTCTGATCAGGGATGCCGATGCCCGCGTCGGCGAAGAGCTGCCGCACCTTGTCCGTCTTGGGCTCCCAGACCTGGTCGGTGTAGCGGTCGAAGAACTCCCCCGACGCGTACTTGGACCGCTCGAAACCCTTGAAGTGCGTGCCTCTTTCTATAGCAATCCGATTCGACGCCCGCAGCGCGTGGTAGAGCACCGTGTAGAAGTAGATGTTGGTGAAGTCGATGCCCTCTTCGGAGCCGTAGAAGATGCTTTCCCGCGCCAGGTAGCCGTGCAGGTTCATCTGCCCGAGCCCGATCGCGTGCGAGTCGTTGTTGCCCTGCTCGATCGAGGGCACCGACCAGATGTGCGTCTGATCGCTCACCGCGGTCAGCGCGCGGATCGCCACCTCGATGGTCTGCGCGAAGTCAGGTGAATCCATCGTCTTGGCGATGTTCAGCGACCCCAGGTTGCACGAAATGTCCTTGCCCACTTTGGCATACGTGAGATCCTCGTTGAACAACGACGGGGTGGACACCTGCAGGATCTCCGAACACAGGTTTGAGTGGGTGATCTTGCCCTCGACCGGGTTGGCCCGGTTCACCGTGTCCTCGAACATGATGTATGGGTAACCGGACTCGAACTGCAACTCAGCCAGCGTCTGGAAGAATTCCCGCGCCTTGATCTTGGTCTTGCGGATCCGCGCGTCGTCGAGCATCTCGTAGTACTTCTCGGTGACCGAGATATCGGCGAACGGCACCCCGTAGATGCGTTCGACGTCATACGGCGAGAACAGGTACATGTCTTCGTTGCGCTTGGCCAGCTCGAAAGTGATGTCGGGGATCACCACGCCGAGGCTCAGCGTCTTGATCCGGATCTTCTCGTCGGCGTTTTCCCGCTTGGTGTCGAGGAAGCGGTAGATGTCGGGGTGATGGGCATGCAGATAGACGGCACCGGCCCCCTGGCGCGCGCCGAGCTGGTTGGCGTAGGAGAACGAATCCTCTAGCAACTTCATGATCGGGATGACACCCGACGACTGGTTCTCGATGTTCTTGATCGGCGCACCGTGTTCGCGAATGTTACTGAGCAGCAACGCCACTCCCCCACCACGCTTGGACAGTTGGAGCGCGGAGTTGATCGAGCGCCCGATCGACTCCATATTGTCTTCGATTCTCAACAAAAAACAACTAACCGGCTCGCCACGCTGCTGCTTGCCCGAGTTGAGGAACGTCGGGGTCGCCGGCTGGAACCGGCCGTCAATGATCTCGTCGACGAGCTTTTCGGCCAACGCGGTATCACCGGCAGCCAGGGTGAGCGCCACCATGCACACCCGGTCCTCGAAGCGCTCCAGGAACCGCTTCCCGTCGAAGGTCTTCAGTGTGTAGGAGGTGTAGTACTTGAACGCGCCGAGGAATGTCGGGAACCGGAACTTCTTGGCGTAGGCGCGGTCATGCAGGGACTTGACGAAGTTGCGCGAATACTGATCGAGAACCTCACGCTCGTAGTAGTTCTCGCGGATCAGGTAGTCGAGCTTCTCGTCCTGGTTGTGGAAGAAGACCGTGTTCTGGTTGACATGCTGCAAGAAGTACTGGTGTGCGGCTTCCCGGTCCTTGTCGAACTGGATCTTGCCGTCGGCGTCGTACAGGTTCAACATCGCGTTGAGGGCGTGATAGTCGTCGCCGCTCGGCCCCAAAGTGTGGGCGTGCCCGGCGGGTGTTACACGCTCTGCAGTTGCGACGGTTGGTGGCACGTCTTGTCCTTCCAGAAATCAGCCAGACCCGCACGAACGGCTTGCACGTCCTCGTCGGTCCCCATCAGCTCGAAGCGGTAGAGGTACGGAACGCCGTATTTACCCGAGATCACCTGGCCCGCATAGCAGAATTCCGCGCCGAAGTTGGTGTTACCGGCCGCGATCACCCCGCGCAGCAGTGCCCGGTTGCGCTCATTGTTCAAGAACGCGATGACCTGCTTCGGGACGTAGCCGCCCGCTTCGATATCGGGGGTGTGCCGGCCACCGCCGTAGGTAGGTAGCACCAGGACATACGGCCGGTCCACCTCGATGCGCCCGTGCAACGGTATCCGGGTGGCCGGGATACCCAGCTTCTGCACGAAGCGATGGGTATTCTCCGACACGCTGGAGAAATACACCAGGTTGCACGACTGCACGACGATCTCCTATGCGCTCAGCACGGCGCCGGCGAGCCCGTTGATCCGGTCGGGCCGGAAGCCCGACCAGTGCTCGTTTCCGGCCACCACGACCGGTGCCTGCAGATAACCCAGCGCCATCACGTAGTCCCGCGCCTCGGGGTCCAGGGTGATGTCAACCTTCTCGTAGGCGATGCCCTGTTTGTCCAGCGCCTTGTAAGTGGCGTTGCACTGCACGCATGCCGGCTTGGTGTACACGGTGATGCTCATCGGCGGTACGGCCTCCTCTGTGAGACTCCTGCGACGTCGTGAACTTGACACGGACTGGCAACTACTCGGGTACTGCATTTGCACTACTAGTTCAGCAGACCGCGCGACCCCGAAATTCCCTTCTTCGCCACCCGCGTAGGACGCCATGTCCTCAACATATGGAGCCCGCCGCCGGGGTCGCGATGACCTGGTGAACCTGGGGTTTGTCGGTGAGCGAAACACTACACCTAGTGGCTGACATTAAGAAGTGATACAAGATGTTCTGAACAACATTCATGAAATTCGCTGGTCGTGACCCCGTGTGCCGGCGCCTCATCGGCGTGTCGGACGTCACAATCCGGTCTACTTCGGCCATCCGGCAGGTGTACCACCGACCACCGACAACCACGCCCCCAGCTTGACCGCCGACTCGGCCACAGCAAAGGCTTGAGCGCTTCAGCTCACCTCGGCCGCCAGCTTGCCCACCACGTCGCGCACCCCTGCCGCGAGCTCGGCGTGCTCCCTGGGGTGCTTGCCGTCCAGCGAGCCCAATGGCACCGACAGCTTGAGCGCCTCGACCACCCGCGGGCCGGCGACACCGAATGACTTGCGGGTCTCATCGTGCGCCCAGACGCCGCCGTAGCGGCCCAGCGACCCGCCGATGACGGCCAGCGGCTTGTCCTTCAGCGCACCGTTGCCGAACGGCCGGGAAAGCCAGTCGATCGCGTTCTTGAGCACACCGGGAATGCTGCCGTTGTATTCCGGGGTGACCACCAGTGCCGCATCGGCGTCGGCGGCGGCGCGCCGCAGTGCGGTAACCGCAGCCTGCACGTCGTGGGGGTTCTCGGCAGAATCCAGGTCCTCGTTATAGAACGGCAGATCACCAAGGCCGTCGAACACGGTCACGGTTACGCCCGTCGGGGCGACGTCCGCGGCCAACTCGGCGATCTGGCGGTTGACCGACTTCGCACGCAGGCTTCCCACCAGCGCCAAAACTTTGATCTCCGGCATACTCGATGTCCCTTCGTGTTCGTGGTCTCTGTCCTTGCACGACTGAACCGGACTACGGTCCGGATTATTCCGGCCGCGTTACAGTGTCGGCGTGAGCGTCGTGGACCGGTTCGGTGAGCTGCCCGTTTCCGCTCCGCAAGAGCGTGGCGACGCGGCCCGCAACCGCGCGCTGCTGCTGGCGGCAGCACGCCGGCTGGTGGCCGAACGCGGCGCCGACGCGGTCACGATGGACGACATCGCTGCCGCCGCGGGCGTCGGCAAGGGCACGGTCTTCCGCCGGTTCGGCAGCCGCGGCGGCTTGATGATGGTGTTGCTCGACGAGGACGAGCGGGCCAGTCAGCAGGCGTTCATGTTCGGCCCGCCGCCGCTGGGCCCGGATGCGCCGCCGCTGGATCGGCTGATCGCGTTCGGGCGGGAGCGGATCTGTTTTGCCCATGCTCACCACGCACTGCTCTCGGCGGCCAGCCGCGACCCACAAACCCGCTACAACGCGGCGGCGATGGTGCAGCGCACGCATGTCCGGATGCTTTTGGCCGCGGCCGGTACCACCGGCGACTTGGACGCCCAAACCGATGCTCTGCTGGCGCTGCTCGACACCGACTACGTCGAGCATCGGCTAAGCGCCCGCGGCCAGACCCTGCAGACGTTGGGTGATGCATGGGAAAGCCTGGCGCGCAAGCTATGCGGCCGATGAAGCCGCGCTGGATCCTGCACCTCGACCTCGACCAGTTTTTGGCCTCGGTCGAGCTGCGTCGCCGCCCCGAACTGGCCGGGCTGCCCGTCATCGTCGGCGGCAGCGGTGATCCGACCGAGGCCCGCAAGGTGGTCACCTGCGCGTCCTACCCGGCCCGCCAGTTCGGTGTGTATGCGGGCATGCCGCTGCGTACCGCGGCCCGGCGCTGCCCGGACGCGACCTTCCTCCCGTCGGATCCCGCGGCCTATGACGCGGCCTCCGACGAGGTGATGGGACTGCTGCGCGATTTGGGTCACCCGGTAGAGGTCTGGGGTTGGGATGAGGCATTCATCGGGGCCGACCTCGGTGACCCGATCGAACTGGCAGAACAGATCCGCAGCATCGTCTCGTCGGCAACGGGGCTGTCCTGCTCGGTGGGCGTCAGCGACAACAAGCAGCGCGCCAAGGTGGCCACCGGATTCGCGAAACCCGCCGGCATCTTCCGTCTCACCGACGCGAACTGGATGTCGACGATGGGTGAGCGAGCAGTCGACGCGCTCTGGGGTGTGGGACCGAAGACCGCGAAAAAACTTGTTGCCCTTGGTATCACCACAGTCAGGCAGTTGGCGCACACCGATGCCGAACTACTCACCTCGACATTCGGCCCACGCACCGGATTGGGCCTGCTGTTGCTGGCCAACGGCGGCGGCGACGACGAGATCAGCGCCGAGCCGTGGGTACCCCGGTCGCGCAGTCACGTCATCACGTTCGGCCACGATCTCACCGACCGTAACGAAATCCAGGCGGCGGTAACCGAATTGGCAACGAAGACACTGGGCGAGGTGGTCGCCCAGTCGCGCGTCGTCACGCGGGTGGCCGTCACCGTGCGCACCGCCACGTTCTTCACCCGAACCAAGGTGCGCAAGCTCGACGAATCAACGGTCGACGCCGACGTCGTCGGCGCCGCCGCGTTGCGGGTACTCAACCTGTTCGAGTTGGACCGGCCGGTGCGGCTACTCGGTGTGCGGCTGGAACTGCAGATGCCGCCCTAGCGTGACGCCGCGTCGAGTCTGCGTCCAGGGCGCCCAGGCTGCGTCCACGGTGTCAAGCCGAAAACCGCCGCCCTCACCGCAGTCTCGGCACGCTGTGGACCGGCGCCGGCCGCAGTGCCCGGGTGAAAAGCACGTTGACCTGGCGCATCACCACGCTGTACGGCCACCAAGCCAGCCGCTTGAACGCGTACAGCGCCCGGATGTCACCGGACGTGTAGATCAGGTACCTGTTCTTGGCGACTCCGGCCAGAATCTTCTCGGCCGCCTTCTCCGGTGAGACGGCGTGGCCGCTGAAGCGGCCCATCCAGCGGCTCACCTGCGGGTCGTCGCGGTCGACGCCGGCGATTTCGACGGTCTTGACCAGCGGGGTGTTCACCGCACCGGGCACCACCACCGACACCCCGATGCGGTGCCGGGCCAAATCGAAGCGCAGCACTTCGGACACCCCGCGCAGGCCGTACTTGCTGGCGCTGTAGGCGGCGTGCCAGGGCAGCGCGACCAGCCCGGCCGCCGAGGACACGTTGACCAGATGCCCGCCCCGGCCGGCCGCGATCATCGGCGGGATGAACGTCTCGATGACGTGGATCGGGCCCATCAGGTTGATCGCGACCAGCTTGCTCCACTGCTCGTGCGTCAGGCGATCGACGGTTCCCCACGCCGATATCCCGGCGATGTTCATCACGATGTCCATGCTCGGGTGATTGGCGTGAATGTCCGCGGCGAACGATGCGACCTCGTGGTAGTCGGCGATGTCGAGCGCCCGGTGCTCGGGAACTTGGGCGCCCAGCGCGCGGGCGTCGGCCACGGTTTCCGCCAGCCCGTCGGCGTTGCGGTCGGTCAGATAGAGCTCGGCGCCGTATGCGGCAAGCCGCAAAGCGGTCGCGCGGCCAATTCCGCTGGCCGCACCGGTGAGAAAACATTTCTTACCCGCGAAATACCGGCCAAGCTTCCTGTGCGTCATGGCGGCGACGATACCGCCGCGGCTAGGTGGCGATCGCAAGCGCGGCAAAGGGCGCTGGGGGTACCTCCCGCTTGCGGGGGACGGGTCGCCGCCAGACACTTATGGCCGCCCGCCCCATAGCGCGTGCCGCCACAACTGTTGGAGCACTCGTATCCCGCGCTGCACGTCACCACCAGGGCCTAGATACGCGCTGTCACCGGAAAGCGTATGCGCGGTTGCGGCCGAGAGCGTGCGGACCAACGCGGGGATGTCGTCGCCGATGGGATGCGCGGTGCCGGCAGCCAACTCGTCGGAGACGATCCCGATGATCTGCTCGATCACCCGGTCCACCTGCTGGTCGAGAAGCTCGCGGATTTCGGCGTCGGTGTTGCGGGCGACAAGGCAGGCCGACATCACCGGATCGTTGTGGGCGAACACAATCGCGGCGCTGCCGACCATCCGCTCGGCAAACGCCGCCGGCGATTCGTTCGGTCCGCGGGCCGCGAAGTACTGGGTGAGCTCTTCGAGTTCGTGGGTGGCCTCAGCCAGGATCTGCGCCAGCACTGCGTATTTGGAGTCGAAGTAGAAGTAGAAACCCGATCGCGCGACCCCGGCGCGGTCGCTGATGGTGCTGACCGACAGCTCGGCGAACGGCTTCTCCTCCAGTAACTCACGCACCGCCTGCAGGATGGCTTGCCGTTGTTTGTCACCGCGCCGTTTTGGGGCCGACGTGGCCGGCTCATGGCTGGCGGCGCCTGCGCCATCCCGGGGGATCACCCTTCGACCTTGCACCACACCAGAACAAAACGAAACTTGACAGCCGTCAAGCCTGTTCTGAGGATGGTTTTCAGTGACGGATGCCACAAGCGGTAAGGAGCGTCGATGACGACCATCAGCACCTCTCACTACCTGTTCGATCAAGCCAAGCGGCGGCTGACTCCGTCATTCAACAACTTTCCCGGCATGGCCGCGGTCGAACGGAAGCTGCTGGGCACCGAGTGGCCACCGAGGAAGCTCGCGAATCCCCCGCCGGGCAGCGGGCTCAAGCCGGTCATGGGCGATAGAGGGCTGCCGATCGTCGGCCACCTCATCGAGGCGCTGCGGGGCGGACCCGACTATCTGATGTTCATCTACCACACCAAAGGCCCGGTCGTGTTCGGAGACTCGCCGGTTCTGCCGGGGGTCGCGGCGCTGGGTCCCGACGCCGCCCAGATCATCTACTCGAACCGCAACAAGGATTACTCCCAGCAGGGTTGGGTTCCGGTCATCGGGCCGTTCTTTCACCGCGGTCTGATGTTGCTCGACTTCGAGGAGCACATGTTCCACCGGCGGATCATGCAGGAAGCCTTCGTCCGCCCCCGGCTGGTCGGCTATGTCGAGCAGATGGACAAGGTCGTGTCCCAAGTGATCGCGAACGACTGGGCAGTCAACGACGCGCGCTTCCTGCTCTACCCGGCGATGAAGGAGCTCACCCTCGACATCGCCTCGATGGTGTTCATGGGCCACGAACCGGGCACCGACCACCAACTGGTCACGAAGGTCAACAAGGCCTTCACGATCACCACCCGAGCCGGCAACGCGATCATCCGCACCAGCGTGCCGCCGTTCACCTGGTGGCGAGGGCTGCGGGCACGACAACTGCTGGAGAACTACTTCGCTGCTCGCGTCAAGGAGCGACGCGGCAAGGAGGGCAACGACCTGCTGACGGTGCTGTGCCAGACCGAGGACGAAGACGGCAACAGCTTCACCGACGAAGACATCGTCAACCACATGATCTTTTTGATGATGGCCGCCCATGACACCTCCACGTCGACGAGCACGACAATGGCCTACCACCTGGCCGCTCACCCCGAATGGCAGCAACGCTGCCGCGACGAGTCGGATCGTCTCGGCGACGGACCGCTGGACATCGAATCGCTGGAGAAGCTGGAGAGTCTCGACCTGGTGATGAACGAGTCCATTCGGTTGGTGACGCCGGTGCAATGGGCCATGCGCCAGACCGTGCGCGACACCGATCTGTTGGGCTACTACCTGCCGGCGGGCACCAATGTCATCGCGTACCCCGGCATGAACCATCGGCTGCCGGAGCTTTGGACGGATCCACTCAGGTTCGACCCGGAGCGCTTCACCGAACCGCGCAGTGAGCACAAGAGGCACCGCTATGCGTTCACACCGTTCGGCGGTGGTGCCCACAAGTGCATTGGAATGGTCTTCGCGCAGTTGGAGATCAAGACGATCCTGCACCGGCTGCTGCGCCGGTACCGGCTAGAACTGCCACGTCCGGGGTACCAGGCGAAGTGGGACTACGCCGGCATGCCCGTGCCGATGGACGGCATGCCGATCATGCTGCGGCCGCTGTAACCAAAACTTGACAGCCGTCAAGTCTGTCCTGAGGATGGTTTCAGGGAGGGCGCCCAGGTGGTTCTCAAAGCCTTTCAGGCCCTCAAGAGGAGCGTCGATGACGACAATCAGCACCCCGCGCTACCTGCTGGGTCAAGCCAAGCGTCGGCTGGTTCCGACGGTGAACACCATTCCGGGCATGGGGATTCTCGAGAAGCGGCTGCTGACCGTCGACTGGAAGCAAAAGACTCTGGCTGAGCCGCCACCGGGCAGTGGGCTGAAGCCGATCGTCGGCGACTCGGGCATGCCAATCCTCGGCCATATCGTCGAGTTGTTCCGGGAAGGTCCCGACTTTCCGTTGCACCTGTACCAGACCCGCGGACCGGTGACCTTCGCCGATTCGCCGATCCTGCCGTCGATCGTCGCGCTGGGCCCCGACGCCACCCAGACGGTCTTTGCCAATCCCAACAAGGACTACTCGACGACGGGCTGGATTCCGGTCATCGGGCCGTTCTTCAACCGCGGCCTGATGCTGCTCGACTTCGACGAGCACCTGGCGCATAAGCGGATCATGCAGGGAGCGTTCACCCGCCCGCGGCTGGCCAGCTACGTCGAAGACATCGACCGCGTGGCCACTGCGATCGTTCACGACTGGCCGACCAACGATGCGCGGTTCCTGTTCCATCCGGCGATGAAGGAGCTCACCCTCGACGTTGCGTCGGTGGTGTTCATGGGCCACGAGCCGGGCACCGACCACGAACTGGTCACCAAGGTGAATCGGGCGTTCACGACGACGACCCGGGCCGGCGGAGCGATCATCCGCTACCCCGTTCCGCCGTTCAAATGGTGGCAGGGCCTGCGGGCCCGCAAGGTGCTCGAGGACTACTTCGCCGAGCGGGTCACCGAGCGCCGGCGCGCCGAGGGCACCGACATGCTCACCGTGCTGTGTCACACCGAAGACGAAGACGGCAACAGCTTCACCGACGAAGACATCGTCAACCACATGATCTTTTTGATGATGGCCGCCCACGACACCACCACGTCGACGGTCACCACCATGGCCTACCACCTGGCCGCCCACCCGGAATGGCAGGAGCGCTGCCGCGACGAGTCGGCCCGGCTGGGTGACGGTCCGCTGGACATCGAGTCGCTGGAGAAGCTGGAGAGTCTCGACCTGGTGATGGACGAGTCGTTGCGGCTGGTGACCCCGTTGCCGTTCAACATGCGCCAGACCGTGCGCGACACCGACCTGCTGGGTTACTACGTGCCGGCCGGCACCAACGTCGTGACCTGGCCGGGAATGAACCACTGGTTGCCCGAGTTGTGGACCGAACCCAGGAAGTTCGACCCGGAGCGGTTCACCGAGCCGCGTGCGGAACACAAGAAGCACCGCTACGCATTCGCGCCGTTCGGCGGCGGCGCCCACAAGTGCATCGGGATGGTGTTCGGCCGGCTGGAGGTCAAGACCGTCATTCACCGGCTGCTGCGCCGCTACCGGCTCGAGCTGGCCCGGCCCGGCTACCAGCCGCGCTGGGATTACGGCGGCATGCCGATCCCGATGGACGGCATGCCGCTCGTGCTGCGCCCGCTGTAGCCACGCGAGCAGTCGTGGTCAGGCGTACAGCCGGTTGGCACAGGCGATGACCGCGCACAGCGCGGATTGCGTCGGGTTCTCCGCCAACCCCATCGCCCACTCGGCTCGGACGCCGTCGCTGCCCTGGATGAACGTGGCGACGTTATCGCCGGAACGCACTTGGTGGAATCGCAGTGTCTCGACCGCGATCCCACGCTCGTAGAGCATCGCGGTTAATGCGGCGACCGGACCCGTCGCCGTGGCGGTCACCGTCTCAATGCGATCGCCGAAGCCGAGGGTGGCGCGAAACGTACAGGGTTGCGGTCCCAGCCGGGCGGCGGGCCGCCCGTCGGTGCATTCCCAGTTACCCAGGCGCACCGGGCCGGTGCTGGGAGCGTAGGTGGCGGTGAATGTGCTCCACGACATGTTCTCGGCACCCTCCCGGATCCCGGCCGGTAGCCAAATGCCCGAAAAACGAACCGCCGGCGAGGCGGACGCAGCACCGGTGCCGCCCGGAAATCTCAGCTTGGGAGTTGTCATGTGTCGGTCTTCTCTGGTCTGCAGGAGTGACCGACAGGTAGTAGCGTCCGACCCACAGCGGGGGGTCGGTCTTGATCAGACCCCGCTGCGGGTACTGGCTACTACTGCAAAGCGCTGCATGATCGCCGAGACTAGACGCTGTCGACGGGCCATTGCAAGTTGGTTGATTACGCTCGGCCGGCGGAGACCGCCACCACGACCGATTCTGAGGTGTAGAACGGTCCTCATGGTGTCCCCTGCCGTCACTGCGCCGTGGCGGTGACGCGACGTGCACGAGCTGTCGCTGTGCCAAGCGATCGCCGGGGTGGTCAAACCCTATGTCGACGGCCGGCACGTCGACGTCGTTCGCGTCCAGATCGGCGCTTTGCGCCAAGTGGTCCCCGAGTCGCTGTCATTTTGCTGGACGCTTGTCCGAGATTACGAGGACATGCCCGACGCCGAGCTGGAGCTGGAGTTCGTCAGCGCCGAGGTGGCCTGCCGTTCCTGCGACCGGCGTTCGACGATCACCTCGCAGTGGTCACTGTTGTGTCCGCACTGCGAGAGCGCCGACGTGGAGGTGCTGCGTGGCGACGAGTTCCTGGTGACCTCGCTGGACGTCACATGAAAGGCGTTACGGATGGGTAGGTTTCATCGACACGACGACGGCACCGTGCACACCCATGACCATGACCATGACCATGACCACGGTGACCATGACCACGGTGACCACAGCGGCTACGCCACCGGCTCGCAACGCATCGACGTGCTGGAGGCCATCTTCGCCGAGAACGATGTCCGCGCCGACTACAACCGGGACGCGTTCGCACGCAACGGTGTTCGCGCCCTGAACCTGATGAGCTCACCCGGCTCGGGTAAGACGACGGTGCTGGCCGCCACCCTCGACGAGCTCGCCGGCGAGTTCGCCGTCGGGGTGATCGAGGGCGACATCGCCACCGACCTCGACGCCGCCAAACTCGACGGCCGGGGCGCGCAGATCTCCCTGCTGAACACTGGCAATGGGTTCGGCGGGGAATGCCACCTGGACGCACCGATGGTCAACCGCGCGCTACAGGGCCTCGATTTGTCCCGGTTGAACCTGGTGATCATCGAGAACGTCGGAAACCTGGTCTGCCCAGCAGAGTTCGACGTCGGCGAGCACGCCAAGGCCATGGTCTACTCGGTTACCGAAGGTGAGGACAAGCCGCTGAAGTATCCGGTGATGTTCCGCGCGGTCGACGTGGTGCTGCTGAACAAAATCGACCTGGCTCCCTACCTGGATGTCGACGTGGACGCCTACATCGCCGGCATCCGCCAGGTCAATCCGACGGCGACCATCCTGCCGGTGAGTGCCCGCACCGGCGCCGGGATGGCGGAGTGGTTCGGCTGGCTGCGCCGCTTCATGGCAAGCACTCCGACCTGAAACACCCGAACAACGGAACCAGTTCAAATGCAATTGATTTGCATGACGCTCGCTCGGTCGCTTATTTTACGTATGCGTATTTAGCGACACCCCGTCGCCGCTGTTGAGCTTCAGAATAGCGTGCGGCACGCGGGAATACAGCAAATTCGAGATGCCGGCAAAAGGCTTTCACTCTGGCCGTCAGACCGTTGACAACGCAACTTCTTGGGAGTAGACCCAAAAACTAGCGCCGTGCAAGCGTGCCGACCGTCGACTCCTGCGGCGTGAGGGGTGGTAGCCCGAAGCCCCGGAAAGCGCTGCAGTATGCCAACAGAAGCGGCAGTCAAAGCGGAA
>NZ_JBOHHI010000109.1:0-25376 GCF_050700595.1 Mycobacterium sp. | reverse complement strand
ATCCCTATCACCTGCCGATGGCCTGTGATTACACCGATGGTTGTGCCACCTGTCAGAGTTATCTGTGCGACCAGTCGTGCAAAAATGATGCCGCCCGCAATTGCCTGGTGCCGGCCCTTGCCGAGCATGGCGCCCAGCTGCTGACCGAATGTCGGGTCGTGCGCCTCGACGCGGACCGCACCGGGGTCCGCCAAGTGACCTGCCAACATCGCTGCGGCATGCTGGCGCTGAAGGCCAAGGTGGTGGTGCTGGCTGCCGGTGCGTTGATCAGCCCGGTGCTGCTGCTCAATTCCCGATCCGGCGATTGGCCAAACGGATTGGCCAACGGCTCAGACTGGGTGGGCCGCAACTTGATGCGTCATCTGATTGACTGGGTTGAGATCTGGCCGCAACGCGACTGGAAGATCAGAGGCCCAAACAAGGAGATCGGGCTGAACGATTTTTATTTCTGGGAGGGGCAGAAATACGGCACCGTGCAGTCAGCCGGCTCGGTGCCGGCCATGGAGGTCCTGACCAACCACCCCGGCTGGCAGAGCAAGGCACTGCGCCTGATGAGACCGGCGCTGCGGCCGATCTACGAGCATTTCTTTGACAGCGGGCATCTGCTGGCACTGATCATGGAAGACCTGCCCTATCTGGATAACCGCGTGCTGCCCTCCGATCAGCCAGGCTCGGACGGCCGCCAGCGGCTACGACTCCAGTATCGTTTTCACGCCAGTGAGATCGAGCGCCGCGCGGTGTTTTTGCCGCAGGTGAAACAGGTGTTGAAGCCGTTTCGCAGAATCACCCTGCGCGGTGCCACAAACAACGCGGCTGTTGCCCATGTCTGCGGCACGTGCCGTTTTGGCGCCGATCCCAAAACCAGTGTGCTGGACCCGCACAACCGTGCGCACGAAGTGGAGAACCTCTACGTGGTGGACGGGTCGTTCTTTCCTTCCAGCACCGGTTTGAATCCCAGTCTGACGATCGCGGCCAACGCCTTGCGGGTGGCCGCACACGTGAACCAGATGCATTTCGCCAGCTGACGAAATGCCGGGCACGTTGTCTGAAGTCCCAACTGGGCGAATGGATTAGCGTTCAGGCCGGTTCGCGGAGTGCGAGGCCGGCGGCGCGATAGATCGCATCGACGATGGTCATGTTCTCGATCGCGTCCTGCGGTGTCGTCTTCACCGGTTCACCGCGCAGCACCGCCGCGGCGAAAGCGTCAAGCTGATAGGCGAAGGGGGCGCGCGGTGCGAAGCGCTCCACCCGATTGCCCTCCGCGGATCGAACCGAGAGCCGACGAAAAGGCGCCACCGGAGTGAGCACACGCAACTGGCCGCGGTCGCCAACCACTTTGGCGCTCAACTGCAGCAGATCCGACGACCACATCGAGCAGCGGACCCGGCCGGTGTGCCCACCTGCAAACCGCAGCTCGGCCGTCATGGCCCGGTCCACCTGAGCACCGCGCAGTTTCGCCCGTGCCGAAACGACTTCCGGGGTCGAACCACCCAGCGTGCGAATCATGTGGACCGCATTACATCCGAGATCCATCGTCGCACCACCAGCAAGGGAGTAGTCGTAACGGATGTCGGAGAACTTCGGCAGCAGCATGCACAAGGACACTTCCACCCGCTCCAGCTTGCCCAGTTCACCGGAGGCAATGATCTGTTCCGCCCGCAACATCAACGGATGGTAGCGATAAGGGAATGCCTCCATCACCACCCGGTCGGACTTCGCGGCCAACCCGGCGATCTCGCGCGCCTCGACGGCATTGGCAGTAAACGGCTTTTCGCACAGCACGTGCTTGCCCGCGGCAAGCGCAGCTCGGGTCCACCTGCCGTGCAAGCCGTTCGGCAGCGGGATGTAGACAGCATCCAGGTCTGGATCGGCGATCAGTGCCTCGTAGCTGTCGTGTACCCGGGCGATGCCGTGTTTGGCCGCAAAATCTTCAGCACGCGACACCTCGCGTGCCGCCACCGCAGCCACCGCGACCTCACTGCGTTCCCTGGCGGGGCCGATGAGCGCGACCGGCGCGATACGGGCCGCGCCCAAAATGCCGATCCGCACCGGGACCTCGCATCCAGACACGGACGCGATGCTAACAGTTGGGCCGGGTCACTCGAAGCCGACGCTCGTCCGGCCGATTCGCACGGATCGGCTACTCTCATGTGATGCATTGGATCGACCCCGTCAAGGCCCACGTCACGGGCGAATCGATCTGTGTCGGAGGTTGATCAGTGCCAGTCCGGATACGCCGTGCACGTGCATCCGTCAAGAGCCGCGCATCCAACCGTGATGGGCGCCCGGACAATAGGCTCGCGATCGTGGACCACGCCTTGTTCGCGCAGCATCGCGCCATCGGCAGGCAGGTAGTAATCCAGGTCGTCTGGATTTATGAGCACGCCATCGACTTGGATGGGGTGAGGCGTTTTAGCCACAATCTCAGCAACGGGTTGTTGGGACGGCACATCGAGCGTTCGCCGCTATTCGCCCGTCATCGATGGGTCTCAGATCGGGGCCCGGCGGACATCGATATCGCTGAGTGCGCCCGTCCACGCGCGGAACTCGGCGACTGGGCTGATGAACGCTCACAGCTGCCTATTGATTTGGAATGTGGGCCCAGCTGGCATATCGGCGTCCTTCCACTAACAGACGGCTCGAACGCGGTCAGCCTGGTGACCTCCCACTACCTGATCGACGGCTTCGGGCTGGCGCTCGCGATAGCCGAGGCGGTCCTGGAGAAGTCGCGCGATCTTGGCTACCCACCGCCATGTTCAGGTACTCGACTGCGCGCGGTGGCACAGGATGCCCGCCAGACAGCGCAGGACGCACCCGAGGTTGCCCGGGCGCTTGTCGCGGCGGCAAAACTGGCCCGTCGTCAGCGGCGCGATACCGCCCGACCACCAGCGCGGCGAGCCGTCGCCCCAGCTGGCGGCGACGACGATGACACTGTCGTTGTGCCGGTTATCACGATCCACATCGACGTGGATGCCTGGGATGCCCGCGCGAAGGCTCTCGGCGGAACGAGTGAAACGCTGCTCGCCGGGTTGGCTGCCAAACTCGGGGAGCGCATGGGGCGCCGACGTCCCGGTGACGGCGCCGTCACCTTGCAACTTCCCATGAGCGACCGCTCCGAGAGCGATACGCGTGCGATCGCAGTGTCGTATGCGCGGATCAGCGTCGACCCGACGCGGGTAACGACGGATCTGCGTGATGCTCGCGCCGCTATCAAGCAGGCGCTGACGACGCTGCGGGAGTCGTCAGATGACGATGAACGGCAGCTGTTTTGGCTGGCCCCGTTCACGCCGAAGCGGGCATTGAAACGGCTGGCCGATGTGGCGCTCAGAGACCCCGACCAGCCGGTGTTCTGTTCTAATCTCCGCGACCTCGGCACGGTGGTGTTCGCCCTCACCGGCACCGACGCCGAGTACGCTACCGTCAGCGCCCACCTCTATCCGCTGCATCTCATCCGAGTGATCGGGCAACAGGTAACGCGACAGTGGCTTGAGCGGGCGGGCGGCCAATTGACCCTCCAGTCTTGGCGCATCGGCGACAAGATCGGCATCACCGTCGAGGTCTATCAACCGGGCACCGACAATACAAAGGCCGCGTTGCGTGAGCTAGCTGCGGGCACGCTGGCTGAGTTCGGCCTGATCGGCGGGATCGACTAAATCGCTCTGTGCGGCCCAACAACGCGCGACAAGGCTCTGAGTCGCTAGCCCACCCGCTTTATGTATCAAGAGCCCGAGCCCCGTGCCAGCCTCTCGCGCAGACTCTTCGGCCGTATGTCGGTCCAGTTCTGTTCGATGTAGTCCAGACATGCAGCGCGGTCGGCCTCGCCATAAACGACCCGCCAGCCGGCTGGAACATCAGCGAACGTCGGCCACAGGCTGTGTTGCTCCTCGTCGTTGACCAAGACGAAAAAGCTGCCACTGTCGTCGTCGAACGGATTGACGCTCACCGCGTCATTCTCCAAACCCCCTGGTCGAGATGAGTGAAACCCCTTCCAAACCATACTGGAGGCCGGGAGCCGCGCCCGAAGTTTCGACAAAGTTCCTGGTGTGACCGATGGAGGGCACCTGAGCTCAGGTGCATGGCGGTGGGGACGTCGAGCCGGTGAGTCGGCGTCGGTCAACCCCATCGGGGGCGGCATCGCTTGCGTCGGCGACAGCCACTGCGATCTTCGTTAGCTGCCAATGCCTCATCATCGGGTCTCAGCAGGCATTCACCGCTGGCTCCTTACTTTGCTATCGGATGCAAAAAATCGGTACCGCGTCATAACGCACCCGGTGTGCATTACGATGCAATATCGCGTTGGGAACGAGCCGATATGGAGGCTACAGGCATGGTTTACTCATCAAGATCGGATCGTGTTCCCCGAGGCGTCGCGCGTTTGAGATGACCGTCGCGGTTAGGCTGCGACGCCCACCGCATTCGATGTAACGTCGGCGGGGGTTCTCGTCGACCGATATGTAGGCGATCGATATGTAGGTACATGTTCCAGCGGCTGACATGGTGCGGGGATATCGAAAACGGGTGGGAGGTTGAGTTCGGTGGTCGAACGCGGTGTGCGCGAATTTGCGCAAGCCCGGTCCGATGTCGCTGACTCGGGTCCCCCCGATGTCAGCCAGCGACCTGGCGGTCGACCCACTTTTCCGTTTCCGCGACGTGCTCGCGAGCCATCAGTTGAATCTCGAGCACGGGGTCGATCTCAAAAGCGTCGTGGGAATCGGGGGTTTGCGATCTTCAAAGTTCTGAGACGGCTGTGGATTCCGCTGGTCATACTCACGGTCGTTGTTGCCGGAGGCTTCACCGTGTCGCGACTGCACGGCATTTTCGGCTCTGCGAATCAACTCTCGTATGGCGACACCAAAGTCGACGAGGACAAGCCGTTCAACCCAAAGCACCTGAGGTACGAGGTTTTCGGAGCGCCAGGAACCGTGGCCGACATCAGCTACTTCGACATGGATGGTGAACCGCAGCGGATCAAGGCGGCACACTTGCCGTGGTCGTTGGAGTTCGCGATCACGGCGGCATCGGCCGTCGCAAATGTCATAGCGCAGGGCGATACCGACAGCATTGGCTGCCGCATCTTGGTGGACGGTGCGGTCAAAACCGAGAAAGTTAAGCACGAAGTGAGCGCCTTTACCTTCTGCCTGCTGAAGGCCGCATGAGCGAACAACACTTGAGCAACGAGCGCAGCACGCTGCCATTCGCGGCGCGGATGATTCATCGATTTTCGGTGCCGATCATTCTGGGGTGGGTGGCGATCACCGTGATCCTGAGTATCGGCGTCCCCTCATTGGAGCAGGTCGGGAGCGAGCATTCGCTACCGCTGAGTGTCAACGATGCGCCGTCGGTCCAGGCGATGACGCGCATGGGTGCGGACTTCAAGCAAAGTAATTCCGACAGTCTGGTGATGATCGTCCTGGAGGGTCAGCAGCGCCTCGGCGACGATGCACACAAATACTACGATCGTTTGATTCGTCAGTTGAAAGACGATCCGAAACATGTGCAGCACATCCAGGATTTCTGGGGCGATCCCCTCACGGAGGGCGCCGCGCAAAGCGGCGATGGTAAGGCCGTATACGTGCAAGTGAGCCTCACCGGTAGCCCGGGTTCGGCCGTGGCGACCGAATCGACCCAGGCCGTCGAGGACATCGTGGCGCGGACGCCGGAGCCGCCGGGAATCAAAGCGTATGTCACCGGACCCGCGGCAATCATTGCGGATATGGGCAAGAGCGGTAATCGTACGGTCGTCATCGTCACCCTGGTGAGCCTCACGGTCATCTTCGCTACGTTGCTCTTCGTCTACCGTTCGGCTATCACCGTAATTCTTTTGTTGCTGATGGTCGGGATAGAATTACAGGCGGCCCGAGGAATTGTCGCGTTTCTCGGTGATCATGCGATCATCGGTCTCACTACTTTCGCCATTAATATGCTGGTATCCCTCGGGATCGCGGCTGGAACCGACTACGGGATATTCTTCATCGGGCGGTATCAAGAGGCACGGCAGGCCGGCGAGAGCCGGGAAATGGCCTACTACACCACGTACCGCGGGACAGCCAAGATTGTCTTGGCCTCCGGTATCACCATCGCCGGGGCGCTTTTCTGCCTCAAGTTCACCCGGTTGCCTCATTTCCAGGCTCTGGCCATTCCTTGCGCATTGGGCATCATCGTTGCGGTCGCCGTCGCCCTCACGCTCGTTCCGGCAGTTCTTAATGTCGGGAGCCGTTTCGGTCTGTTCGACCCCAGGCGGAGAATTGCGGCACATGGATGGCGCCGAATAGGCACAGCGATCGTTCGGTGGCCTGCGCCTATTCTCATCGCAACATTAGCAGTCGCACTTATCGGACTTTTGACGCTGCCGGGATACAAACCCAGCTACAATGACATGAATTACCTCCCTAAAAATATCCCGGCAGCGCAGGGGTTCGAGGCTGCAAAGCGACATTTTTCTGAGTCGCTGATGCTGATGCCCGAGATCGTCTTGGTCGAGGCCGATCACGATCTGCGAAACCCGGCAGATGCGCTGGTATTGAACAAACTAGAAAAGGGCATCCTTGCGGTTCCGGGTATTTCTAGGGTGCAGGGCTTAACTCGGCCCACGGGAACCCCGATCGGGCACACGTCGATACCGTTTATGATCAGCATGCAAAACGCCGCGGCGCAACAAATCATGCCGTTCCAGAAAGCACGCATGAATGACCTGATGAAGCAGGCCGACGACCTGGCGAAGACGATCGGTATCATGCAGCACATGTACGGCCTGATGCAACAGCTCACCGCCACTACTCATCACATGATCACTGAAACGAAAGAAATGCAGGCGATTACGGACGAGCTGCGAGATCACATTTCGGATTTCGAGGACTTCTTCAGGCCGGTCCGCAGCTACTTCTACTGGGAAAAGCACTGCTACGATATTCCCATCTGCTGGTCGATCAGATCCATATTCGATGCGCTCGACGGCGTCGACGAGATTACCGACAAGCTGGTTGACCTGGTAGCAGACCTCGACCAGATAGACGTGATCATGCCGCAGTTGCTCACGCAGTTCCCGCCGATGATCGAGATCCTGCAGAGCATGCGGACCATGCTTTTAACCATGCACAGCACTATGACCGGGACTATGGGCGCGATGGACGAGGGTGGCAACAATGCGACAGCCATGGCAAAGGCTTTCGATGCCTCCATGAACGACGATTCTTTCTACCTTGGTCCGGACATTTTCGAAAACGACAAGAGCTTCAAACGAATCATGCAGATATTCCTGTCCCCCGACGGGAAGGCTGCCCGTCTACTCGTTACGCAAAGGGGCGATCCCGCGTCGTCCGAAGGCATCGGGCGGGTCAATGCGATAAAAACTGCGGCCGAAGAGGCGCTCAAGGGAACTCCGCTGGAAAATGCCAAAATCGCCCTCACCGGCACCGCCGCGATTTCGAAAGATATCGTGGACGGCTCCAGGTACGACCTCATGATCGCGGGAGTTGCTGCGGTCTGCCTCATTTTCATCATCATGCTGATCATGACGGGAAGTTTTATTGCCGCCCTGGTTATCGTCGGTACGGTAGTGCTCTCGCTGGGCACATCCTTTGGGCTGGCCGTACTGATCTGGCAGGATTTTTTCGGCATACAAATACACTGGCTCGTGCTCGTGATGGCTGTGCTGGTCCTTCTGGCGGTGGGGTCTGACTACAATTTGCTGCTGGTTGCCCGGATGAAAGAGGAACTAACCGCCGGGATCAACACCGGCATCATTCGCGCGATGGGCGGTACCGGCAAGGTCGTGACGAACGCAGGTCTGGTGTTCGCGTTCACCATGGCATCCATGATTGTCAGCGACCTGGTCATCGTCGGTCAGATAGGCACGACGATTGGTCTGGGCCTGCTTTTCGACACGCTGATCGTGCGCGCGTTCATGACGCCGTCCATCGCCGCGCTGCTGGGACGCTGGTTCTGGTGGCCGCAACAAGTGCGCCCCCGCCCCGCCAGCGCATTACTTCGGCCGTCCGGACCCCGTCCGTTGGTACGCGCCTTGCTGAGACAGCCGCAGTGAGTGGCGGAATATCCACTCAGGACGGGGCCGGCATAGTGCTACACGTTGTGGTCAACGATGAGGCGACTTCGCACGAAGTGAATGTGTTTGCCTGCTGCCAGTCGGGCGCCGCATGAACACCGAACACCCTCGGGCCCCCTTCATACCGCGGACGATCCGCAGGCTTTCGGTGCTCGTCATCCTGGCTTGGGTGGCGCTGACCCTGATCGTGTCTTTCGGAGTTCCATGGCTGGAGACGGTCGGCCGAGAGCATTCCGTATCATTGGCTCCTCGAGATGCGCCGGCGGTACAGGCCATGAAGCGCATGGGCAGGGACTTCAAAGAATCCGATTCGGACAGTTTCGCGATGCTCGTGCTGGAGGGGCAGCAGCCACTCGGCGACGACGCCCACCCGTACTACGACCGAGTGATCCGTGAATTAAGAGACGACCCGAAGCACGTCGAGCATGTGCAGGATTTATGGGGAGATCGACTCACGCAGGCGGGTGCGCAAAGCCCGGACCGCAAGGCCGTGTATGTGCAATTGAATCTGGCCGGCAACCAAGGCACGACCTTGGCCCACGACTCGGTTGCCGCAGTCCGAAATATCATCGCGCGGACACCGCCGCCTCCCGGTCTCCAGGCTTATGTCACCGGTCCGTCAGCGCTCTTTTCGGATATGCAGCACAGTGGTGACAGATCCATTCTGAAGATAACCGTGATGGGCGCGGTGATAATCTTCGCGGTCCTGCTTTTTGTCTACCGTTCGGTCATCACCGTGATTGCGTTGTTGGTCACGGTTGGACTCGAAGTATTTGCGGCCCGGGGAATCATCGCGTTTCTCGGCGATAATAATATTGTCGCACTCTCCACGTTCGCCATCAACCTGCTGGTGACCCTCGCGAT
Organism: Mycobacterium sp.; assembly: GCF_050700595.1. Lineage (GTDB taxonomy): Bacteria > Actinomycetota > Actinomycetes > Mycobacteriales > Mycobacteriaceae > Mycobacterium. The sequence continues at coordinate 16,450 of NZ_JBOHHI010000109.1, read as the reverse complement.
GGCGGCCGGAACCGATTACGGGATCTTCTTCTTCGGTCGATATCAAGAGGCGCGTCAGGCCGGCAAGGACGCGGAAACGGCCTACTACACCACCTACCGTGGGGTCGCTCCCGTTGTCCTGGGTTCGGGTTTGACGATCGCCGGAGCAATGTTGTGCCTGAGTTTTACCCGGATGCCCATCTTCCAGACCATCGGCGTGCCGTGTGCCGTGGGCATGCTCGTTTCGGTCGTGATGGCGCTCACGCTGGTTCCGGCAGTGTTGGCCGTCGGAAGTGGGTTCGGGCTGTTCGACCCCAAGCGCAGGATCGCGTTCCGTCGATGGCGTCGGGTCGGCACGGCGATCGTCCGCTGGCCCGCGCCCATTCTCGTGGCGGCGGTAGCAGTTGCGCTGATCGGCCTGGTGACCCTGCCGGGCTACAAAACGAGCTACAACGACAGGCTCTACATACCCAAAGACATTCCTGCCAATATGGGGTATGCGGCCGCGGACCGTCATTTTTCCCAGTCGCGAATGATGCCCGAGATTCTGATGATCGAATCGAATCACGATATGCGTAATCCGGCAGATTTTCTCGTGCTGCACAAGCTAGCCAAGGCAATTTTCCGGGTCCCGGGTATTTCTCGGGTGCAGGGCATAACCCGGCCCGAAGGAACACCAATTGAACACACGTCCATACCGTTTCTGCTCAGCTTACAAAACGCGGCACAGGTGCAAACTATGCATTATATGAAGTTACGTACTGATGACATGCTCAAGCAGGCCGATATGATGACTACACAGCTCGCGATAATGAAACGCCTGTACGCATTGCAGCAGCAGCTGACCGCCATTAGCCATCACTCGATCACCGAGTCAAAAGAAATGGCTACTGTTGTGTATGAGATAAGAGATCACCTTTCGGATTTTGAGGACTTCTTTAGGCCGATTCGAAGCTATTTCTACTGGGAAAAACACTGTTACGATATCCCGATATGCTGGGCGTTGAGATCGGTGTTTGACGAACTCGACGGTGTCGATCTGCTTAGCGATACATTCGGCAATCTTGTGACGGAACTTGACAAACTGGACGCGCTGTTGCCGCAGTTGCTGGAGCAGTTCCCGCCACTTATCGCGACACTCGAGAGCTCGCGGACGATGATCCTGACAATGCACAGCACCATGTCCGGGACGTTCAACGCGATGGACGAAGCAACCGGCAAGGCCACCGCCATGGGGCAGGCGTTCGACGCGGCCAGGAACGACGATTCCTTCTTTCTGCCTCCAGAGGTCTTCCAGAACGCGGACTTCAAGCGGGCAATGAATTCCTTCCTGTCTCCGGACGGCAAAGCGGCTCGATTCATCATTTCGCATAAGGGTGATCCCGGGACACCCGAGGGCATAGCCCGTATCGATCGGATAAGGACCGCGGCCCAGGAGGCGCTCAAGACGACTCCTCTGGAGAACGCCAAGATTTATATTGCCGGCGTCGCGTCTGTCTATAAGGATTTCCACGACGGCGCAGAATACGATCTATATATCGCGGGAGTTGCTGCGCTCTGCCTTATTTTCATTATCATGCTCGTAATCACCAGAAGTTTTGTGGCCGCGCTGACTATTGTGGGTACGGTGGCAGTTTCGTTGGGCGCATCGTTTGGGCTGTCGGTGCTGATCTGGCAATATATTCTCGGTATCAAATTGCACTGGATGGTGCTTCCGATGTCCGTGATCGTCCTTTTGGCGGTGGGGTCTGACTACAATTTGCTGCTGGTATCCCGAATGAAAGAGGAAATAGCCGGCGGTATCAAGACCGGTATCATCCGCGCGATGGGCGGTACCGGTAAGGTTGTGACGAACGCGGGTCTGGTGTTCGCTGTCACTATGTCCGCGATGGCGGTCAGCGATTTGCGGATTATCGGCCAGGTCGGTACCACCATCGGCCTGGGCCTGATGTTCGACACCTTGGTTGTGCGCTCGTTCATGACACCGTCTATCGCCGCGCTGCTCGGACGTTGGTTCTGGTGGCCGCAAGTAGTGCGCCCGCGCCCGGCCAGTCAAATGCTTAGGCCTCTCGGGCCCCGACCGACGGTTCGGTCCTTGCTGCTCAGGGAGGACGACGACGAGACGGTTACAGCCGAATTACCGAGGCAATCCGTCTGGGCTGGTCGTCGCCATTGACCAGCGCGTCGGAAATCGTTGCCGGACAACTCACCTCGCCTCTCCGGTTCCGGCAGGAGGTGAGCATCGGGCTCGCGCGGCCTGGGATGATGGCAACCCCCTGTCAGCTACCTGGTATCGCGGCTGAAGTCGCAGGCCGTGGTACTACACCTGTAAGGTGGGTTAGGTAGTTGACCACTGGGGGAATAATCGCCGTCATCCTGGCGTGGTCGGCTGTGAATGGTTACCGAACGGCGCACAGGACTTGAGCTGGCGGATAGAGTCGGTGCGATCAGGTGGAAGGAGCTTACAAATGATCGAGGTGTCGTTGACCAGACTTGCTGTCGCGGTTGGTGGCCTGGCATTGTCGTTGACCGCCGCGGCCGGAGTCGCGTCCGCAGATCCCGATCTGGGTCCGATGGTCAACACAACCTGCAGTTACCCGCAGGCTGTGGCGGCGCTCAACGCTCAAAACCCGCAAGCTGCTGCGCAATTCAACGAATCGCCGGCAACGCAGTCCCTCTTGCGGCAGTTCCTCGCGGCGCCGCCGCCCCGACGCCAGCAGATGGCCCAGCAGATCGCGAGCACGCCAGGCGCCGAGCAGTACATTGGAGTTATCCAACAGATCGCTGCCACCTGCAACAACTACTAAGCGAATTCGGTACGAGCTTCTTTCGTTCGCCAATCCCTCGAACACGCGATGTCCTTGCACGACATGAATAGTCAAGTCTGAGGACGTCCTGTATCCGGTTCTGCTGGTGGGTGAGTCCTCCGGTACGGCAGTTCCCTTCAACGATCTTCATTGCTTGCGATCAGCCGCGTCTGGCTTGGCTTGCACCTGCGCCGGTCAGTCGTATCTACGGTAACCTCATTCTCGAAGCGCCATCGGCGTGCAGCGGAACAGGAGAAGTGCCCATGACCGGCCCGGACGGCGACGCCGAAGTACCGCGAGGTGAGCGCTTCATCAAGACCGCGGTCGAAATCCTCGGTGAAACCGGGCGCACCGATTTCACCGTGCAAGAAGTGGTCGCCCGTTCCAAGACATCATTGCGGGCCTTCTACCAGCATTTCTCCAGCAAGGATGAACTGCTGCTGGCGTTGTTCGACAAGACCATGGCCCACTCGGCGCAGACCTGGCGCGCCGAAACCACCGGGCTGGACAGCACCGCGGCGATGAAACTGGTGATCGACCGGATCAGCGCCCAACCGGAATCGAGCACCCAGGACAGCCTCAACCGGGCGCTGAGCCTCTACAACCAGCACCTGGCCGAAACCCGCCCCCGCGACTACGCCCGCGTGCTTTCCCCGCTGCACCAGCTGATTCGCGACATCGTCCTGCGCGGCATCAGCGACGGTGTCTTCCGTCCCGGCCTCGATGTCGGGGCCGCCGCGGCGATCGTCATGCAGACCGTGCTCGGCGCGATGCGACTGCATTGGCTCGGCGCGGAGCTGACCGGGGTGCCGATCGACGCCGCCCAGTTGTACGACTTCTGCATGGGCGCACTCGGTGGGGACGACGACCGGGAGGTGACGGCACCGACGCTGGGTGAGCTGTTCGACCAGATCGGGCTGCGGGAGGCCAATCAGGGCTCGCCCTACGACCAGTACACGATGGAGCTTCCGGTCAGCCCCCAGGTGGTCAACACCTCCGGCGCGGTTCAGGGCGGTCTGATCGCGACGCTTGCCGACGTGGCGGGGGGACAGCTCGGGCTGAACTACCTGCCGCCCGGCGCCGGACTGACGACCGCTGACCTGTTCGTCCGCTACCTACGGCCGATCACCGAGGGTTCGGCGCGGGCGGTCGCCCGGGTGCTGCGGGCCGGTCGACGGGCTGTCATCACCCAGGTGGACATATTCCGCAGTGCAGACGACGAACTCGCCGCGAGCGCCACCGTGAATTTTGCGATCGTGAACCGCAGCGACGCCGGTCAGCCCTAATTCTGATCCGCCCGTTACGCATCGACGGGTCAAGATGGTAACGTCATTACCACTACTCCGGACCCACCACTGCTAGGAGTCGCCATGCCATCGCGCGAGCTTCCCTACCCCGTGTTCGACGCCGACAACCACTTGTACGAGCCGCAGGAAGCCCTGACCAAGTTTCTGCCGGACAACCGCAAGCGTGCGATCGACTACGTGCAGGTCCGTGGCCGCACCAAGATCGTGGTGCGCGGCCACATCAGCGACTACATCCCCAACCCGACGTTCGAGGTGGTGGCCCGTCCCGGTGCGCAGGAGGAGTACTTCCGCCACGGCAGCGGCGGTAAGAGCTACCGGGAAATGATGGGCGAGCCGATGAAGGCGATCCCCGCCTTCCGCGAGCCGGGCCCGCGGCTGGAGGTCATGGACGAGCTCGGCCTCGACTACGCGCTGATGATCCCGACGCTGGCCAGCCTGGTCGAGGAGCGGATGAAAGACGACCCGGAGCTGACCCACGACGTCATCCACGCGCTCAACCAATGGATGTATGAGACCTGGTCGTTCAACTACCGGGAGCGCATCTTCTCCACACCGATCGTCACTCTGCCGATCATGGAGCGTGCCCTGGAAGAACTGGAGTGGTGCCTACAGCGGGGCGCGCGCACCGTGCTGGTCCGCCCTGCCCCGGTGCCTGGCTACCGCGGCAGCCGGTCCCCAGGTCTCGAGGAGTTCGATCCGTTCTGGCAGGCCTGCATCAAGGCCGACATCCCGGTCACGATGCACGCCTCCGACAGCGGCTACTCCGAGTTCATGAACGTGTGGGAACCCGGTGACGAGTTCCTGCCGTTCAAGCCCACCGCCTTCCGGATGCTGGCGATGGGCCACCGGCCGATCGAGGACGCGATGGGCGCGTTGGTCTGCCACGGCGCGCTGTCGCGCAATCCCGAGCTGAGGATCCTGTCTATCGAGAACGGCGCCGACTGGGTGCCCGACCTGTTCAAGAAACTCAAGGGCATCTACAAGAAGATGCCGCACGCGTTCAGCGAAGATCCCATCGAGGCGTTCAAGCGGTGCGTCTACATCAGCCCGTTCTGGGAAGACCGGTTCACCGAGATCGTCAAGATGGTCGGCTCCGACCGGGTGGTGTTCGGCTCGGACTGGCCGCATCCAGAAGGACTCGCTGACCCGCTGACCTTCGTCGACGAGCTCGCCGGACTCGACCAGGAAGACGTCGAGAAGATCATGGGCGGCAACATGATGAAGGTGATGAAGGTCGCCAAGCCGGTCTCAGCCTGAGTGTCCGTCCGGGCAGGTGACGTAATGCCAGGCGTGCTCAGCGGCGTTCGAGTGGTCGAGCTGGCATCGTGGACGTACGTACCGGCAGCAGGAGTCGCACTGGCGGACTGGGGCGCCGACGTCATCAAGGTGGAGAGTGTGTCCAGCGGCGACCCGGGCCGTGCGCTCGTCGTCGGCGGGTTCACCAGGCAGGCCGCGCGCGCCGACGCCGACTTCATTCTCGAGCTGGGCAACCGCGGCAAGCGCAGCATCGCAATGGATCTCAAGACCGACACCGGTCGCCAGTTCTTCGGCCGTCTGCTGGCCGAAGCCGACGTGCTGTTGACCAACTGGTTGCCGGCGGCGCTGGAACGCGCACGCCTCACCGTAGGCGACATCCGGGCATTCAACCCGAACATCATCATCGTCCGCGGCACGGGCCTGGGGGTGCGGGGACCCGACCGCGACCGGGGCGGGTTCGACGCGGCCACCTACCTGGCTCGCGGCGGGGTGGCCTACACACTGACGCCGTTCGGAACCGAACATCCCGCGGTGCAGGGTCCGGCATTCGGCGACCTGCAGGCCGGAGTCACCCTGGCCGGTGGGGTGTGCGCGGCCCTGTTCCACCGAGAACGGACCGGCGAGCCGACGATCGTCGATTCGTCACTGCTGGCCCAGGCGATGTGGAGCATCGCGCCGTCGATCTGTGTTGCCGATCTCTTCGACGCCGACGGCATCCCCGGAGCACCTCCCGGACTAGCGATCAATCCCGTCGTCAACAGATTCAAGACCAAAGACGGCCGCTGGATCCAGTTGGTGTTCCTGCAGCCGGATAAATATTGGCCCGGATTCTGTCAACGGATGGGGCTGCCTGAGCTGGCGACCGACGAACGATTCGTGCCCGCTTCGAATCTGGTTGCCAACGCCGCCGAGGCCACCGCGCTGATCGCCGCCAAATTCGCCGAGCACGATCTCGACCACTGGCGTCAAGCACTGGCCGACGAGCCGGGGGTATGGGCACCGCTGGCGACTCCGCGGGAGGTGCTGGGCGATCCGCAGGCCGGGCCCAACGGCTATCTGGTCACCAATGTCGACGACCAGGGCATCGAGTACCGAATGGTCGCTGCCCCAGTGCAATTCGATGAGACTCCACCAGGGCCTACAAGAGCGCCCGAACACGGTCAGCACACCGAGGAGATCCTGCTGGAGCTCGGCTTCGACTGGGACGACATCACCGCCGCCAAGGACAGCGGCGCGATCCTGTGAACGTCAGCGGGTTTTACCGTGCCGCACTTGGTTGAACGGCACACCGCGATCGGCGGCGTACTCGCGGGGAAAGTCCAGCACCCGCTCGCCGATGACGTTGCGGGCCATCTCGGTGGTGCCACCGCCCATGGCCACTGTCTGCCGGGCCAGATAGCGCAGCCCGGTCTCCAGGCCCTCCCCTGGTTCGCCGACTACCCCGGCTGTTCCGGCGATCGCCAGGCTGGTGTCCATGTCCAGCGTCACGGTCTCGGCGTGGAACAGCCGAATGAGCGTGCCGGCGGCCGGCGGCAGGGTGCCGGCCCGCACGCTGTGGTACACGTGACCGCCCAATTGGTCGCTGACGGCGCGGTGCACCAGTACCCGCCCAGCCATTTCCCGCACTCGTTCGTTGTCGGCCTGCCCGGTTTTATGCGCTAGCGCCACGTAGTCCACCGGTGTGGTGCGGCCACCTTCACTACCGCTGCCGCTGGCGAATTCCGAGCCCTGCCCCACCGCCCGGCGTTCGTGATATAGCTGTCGCGACGCCACCGCCCAGCCGTTGTTCACCTCGCCCACCACCGCGTCGTCCCCGACGTCGACGCCGTCGAGGAACTCTTCGCAGAATTCCGTCGACCCGTTGAGCTGGGTGATGCGCCGCAACGTGATTCCGGGATGCGCGATCGGTACCAAGAACATGGTCAGGCCTTCGTGCTTGGGCACATCCCAGTTGGTGCGGGCCAGGCACAATCCGTAGTCGGCGGCAAATGCGCTGGTGCTCCATGTCTTTGCACCGTTGATCACCCAACGATCGCCATCGGAGTCGGCGCGCGTGATCACGCCTGCGAGATCTGATCCGCCGCTGGGTTCGGATAGCAGCTGCACCAGTACCTCGTCGCCTCGCAACGCGGCGGCGATGTGGCGCTTCTTTTGTTCCTCGCTACCGGTGTCGAGCAGCGTCGCGCAGCAGATCGTGAACGTCGGCGTATTGAGGATCAAGGGCATCTCGTAGGTGAGGCTTTCCTCGTCGAATGCCTTCTGGTACTGGTAGTCCAGTCCGAGGCCGCCGTAGTCGCGAGGGAAACAGATACCGGCGAATCCCCCTTCGTAGAGTCGCTTTTGGAGTTCACGGGCCCGTTGCCAGGAGCGTTCGTCGTCGCGGTAAGCGGCCGGCGGCATTGCGGGGTCGATTCGGGGCATGTTGTCGGCCAGCCAGGCCCGGGCCCGGGCACGGAACTGCTCGACGGATTCGCTCTCCGTCATCAGGCCGACCTCGCGGCTTCCTTCCATGCGTACACGCGCAGGTTGTGCTCTTCCGGCGAGCCGAACATCGACCGGTACAGCACAACCCGCCGCAGGTAGAGGTGCAGGTCGTGTTCCCAGGTGACGCCGATGCCGCCGTGCATCTGCACGCAGCCCTGCACGATCTCGCCCGCCATCTCCCCCAGATAGGACTTAGCGATGCTGGCGGACAATCCGGCGTCGGGTGAGCCAGCGGCGATGTCGGCGACCGCAGCGGCCGTCGTCGCCCGGCATGCCTCCAGCCACATCTTCATATCGGCGAAGCGGTGCTTGAGCGCTTGGTAGGAGGCCAGTGGGCGGCCGAAGGTGTGCCGGTCCAACGCCCACTGCACGGTGAAGTCGAACACCGTCTGCAGAATGCCGACCACTTCGGCGCACTGCAGCACCTGGGCGATCTGGCCCTGACGGTCGATCCGTGCGGTGGTCTCGTCCGCGCTGCCGGTGGCGGCGGATCGCTCCACCGCCACCCCATCGAATTCCACCCGGGCGTATTGCTTGACCAGATCGATCGACTGCTGCGGCGCAATGCTCACCCCGGGGGCGCTCGTCGGCACCAGAAACTGGCGCACGCCGTCGCCGCAGCGCGCCACCACCAACAGCAAACTGCTTTGCGCACCCGCCTCCACCCGGTCCTTGACACCGTCGATGCGGTAGCCGGAATCGGTTGCGGTGGCGGTCACCAACGGCTCGTGCGGTGCCCAGCCGTGGCCCGGCTCGTATACGGCCCACGACGCCACGGTGTCGCCCGAGATCAGGGACTCGATAGTGGCTGCATGAGTTTCGGGTTGGGCGCAGTTCACCAGCCCGGTAAGCACCGTGCTGACCGGGTACAGCGGCCCGGGTGCGACGGTCTTGCCGAGCTGCTCGGCGACCATCGCCAGGTCCGCGACGCCGTTGCCCGAGACGCTGCCACCGCCGAGTTCCTCGGGGACCAGCAGGCCGGTCCATCCCAGCTCCGCAGCCCGCCGCCACCATTGCTGGTCGAAGGAGACGCCCGCGGCGTGCAACTCCCGTACCCGGCTCAGCGGCACCTCTTTTTGAAGAAATGCTTGGGTGGTGGAGGCAAAGAGTATCTTTTCGGGGGAGTCGACGGCAGTCATAGTGCTGGCTTGAACCTTTCTGGGCCTTCCTTCGCCGATCGGTCCCAGCCGGGTTCGCTGGTGCCACCGATGGTAGCAATGAGCAATACCGTAAGAGATACCGGAGTTCAATCGATATGACGCTGACAACCCGCCATGGCTGACGCCGACGACCAGCCGGACGACGCCACCACGGCCAACGCCGACCCGCTCGCGTTGGCGCAAGCCGAGGCCGAAGCCGCCGAAGCCGAAGCGCTGGCGGCCGCGGCGCGGGCCCGTGCACGTGCCGTCCGGCTGCGACGCGAGGCTGACGCAGAAACCGAAAGCACCGAGACGGCTACCGAAGCCACCGCGGCCCCTGAGCCGGCGGTCGCACCTGCCGAGCCAGCCCGGCGGTGGCGCCTGCACCCGAGGGTGTCCGCCGCCCTGGTCGTTGTCGTCGTCGTGGTCATCTGCGGCCTGCTCGCCGCGAGCGGATACATGACGTGGTATCACCACAACGCAGTTGGCCAGCGGCAGCGGGCCGCGGCATTCGTTGCTGGGGCCAGGCAGGGTGTGATCAATATGCTGTCGCTGGACTTCAACAGGGCCAAGGAGGATGTCCAGCGGGTGCTTGACAGTTCCACCGGTGAGTTCAAGGACGATTTCCAGAAGCGGGCCGGCGACTTCACCTCGGTCGTCGAACAATCCAAGGTGGTCACCGAAGGAGCGGTGCAGAAAACCGCGCTCCAATCGATGGGCAAGGATTCCGCCATCGTCTTGGTGCTCGGGACCGAACGCGTCACTAATGCCGCGGGCGCCAAGGACGAACCCCGGTCGTTCCGGTTGCGGGTGTCGGTGGTCCGCGACGGCGATCAAATCAAAATGTCGAAAGTTGAGTTCGTGTTGTGACCGTGCCTGCCACCGAAGCCACACACCGCACGATCGCGGCGCGCGCCAACGTCGTTCCGGTCGTGCTCCTGCTGCTGCTCTTGGTTTCCGGCGGGCTGACGGCTTGGCTGTATTTCACCGAGTACCGGCCCGACACACAGACCGACGACGCCGTCGCCCAGGTGGTGACCACCGCCGCACGCGAGGGCACCACCGCGCTGCTGTCCTACAAACCGGACACTCTCGACCAGGACTTCGCCGCGGCCAAATCTCACCTCACCGGGGACTTCCTGAACTACTACGAAAACTTCACCCGGGAGATCGTGACACCGGCGGCCAAGGAGAAAGCGGTGACGACCACCGCTCAGGTCGTGAGCGCCGCGGTGTCCGAACTACGCCCCGGTTCGGCGGTCGTAGTGGTCTTCGTCGACCAGAGCACCACCAGCAAAGACCGCCCCGATCCGTCGATGTCGGCCAGCAGTGTGTTGGTGTCGTTGACCAAGGCCGACGGTAGGTGGCTGATCACCAGCTTCGACCCGCTGTAGATCACGCCGGTCGTTCGCCGGGCAGCGCCTTCACGGTTGGCGGTAGCCCGTACAACGCGGTGGCGTTGCCGCGCATGATCCGCTCCCGCTGGGCGGCGGGGAACCGGTTGATCGCATACGTCGGCGAATCGTAGCTCCAGTGCGGGTAGTCCGTCGAGAACATCAGGTTGTCGCCGAGGTCCATCATCTCGAGGTATTCGCGGAACTGCGGGGCGTCGGTGTCTTCCAGCGGCTGGGTGGTGAATCGGACGTGTTCGCGGACATACTCCGACGGGCGGCGGCGTACGTGCGGCAGGTCGGCGCGGCGGGCCGCCCAGATCCGGTCCATCCGCCACATCACCGGCATCGCCCAGGTGAAGCCCCCTTCGATGAACACCACCCGCAGGTCGGGGTGCCGGTCGAAGGCGCCGTCGAATACCAGGCTCATCAGATGGGCCACGTACAGCAGCGGCCAGGAGGCGAAGAAATCATGCCAGTGCGCGGGATTGCCGACCGGATACAGCGGGGTCAACTCGAACGGCGTCTGCCCCATCAAATGGGTGGCTACCGGAAAGCCACTGCGTGACGCGGCCGCGTAGAGCGGATCGAAATGCGGGTTGCCGAAGGGGATTCCACGGGTCTGCGGTGTCATCAGCACCTGCGCGAAGTAAGGGTGCCCGGCCCACCGCTCGACCTCGCGGGCGGCCGGCTCCGGCGTCTGCGCGCTGACGCTGATCGAGCCGCGCCAGCGGCCATGCGCATTGTGCCGGTCCAGCCAGACGTCGGCCAGCCAGTCGTTGTAGGTCGACTTCAGCACATGCTCGGCCTGCGGCAGCTGCGCGTCGCACATCGGCTCCAGCGTCGCGATGCTGATGCCGGCGTCGACCAACAGTTGTTTGGCGGCATAGTCGGGGTCGGTGCCGGCGAATCCGCCACCGGGCGGGGTGGCGTCGACCCGCATCGACATCGTCTTGTACGAGTCGGGGGTGTCATAGAAATGCGGCACCGGGGTCACCGCATTCCCGCTCGGCCAGATCTTGTCGACCCAGTCGGCGGGCGCATAAGACTTGAGGACGTCTATGGACACCGGCATCGGATGCACATCGGTGTCGACGATGCTGACCGCGATTTCTTGTTGGCCCGGCTGCGATTCGACCCGCTCAACCGTGGTCATAACACGCTTCCTTCGTTCACCAGCCCGTACAGTTCGCCGGCGTTCTGCCACAGCACCTTGTCGCGTTGGGAACTGTCCAGCCCGGCAGCCACCATATCCGGTGCGCAGCTTGACCAATGCGGGTAGCTCGATCCGTACATCAGCAGGTCTGCCTTGGCGGAGTAGTCCATCCAGCGCCGCACCTTGCCGACGTCGGTGGGCCCGTCGAGCGCCGACGAGCAGAACCGGACATGCTCGGGCAGGTAGTCGCTGGGATAGCGGTCCACCCACGGTGTTTGATCGCGCATCGACAACCAGAAGGTGTCCAGCCGCCACATCAGCGGGGTGAGGATGTCGTAGCCGCCGTCGGCGAACACGAACTTCAGATCCGGGTGCCGGCCGAACACGCCCTCGACGATCAGCGTCGCGAGGTGCACGAAGAAGTTCAGCGGCATGAACGCCGCATATCCCGGGTAGGTGTGCGCGTGGCCGGCGAACGTGGGCGGGTAGTCGACGCCATTGCCGCCGTTGATGTGCACGGCCACCGGAAGCCCATGCGCGGCGGCGGCCTCCCAGATCGGCTCGAACATCGGCTTGCCGTACGGCTCGCGGGATTGCATCGGGACGCCCACCTGCACCAGCTTGGGATGCTCGGCGAGCCGCTCGATCTCGGCAACCGCGCCCCTGGGGTCTTCCGGATTGACCCGGATGGTGCCGCGGAACCGGTTGGCGGCGTCGGGTTCCAGCCACTCGTCCAGCAACCAGTCGTTGACGGCGGCACAGATCCGGCTGTTGAGCAGGTAGTCGGCGATGTTGCCGCGGGTCAACGGGTTCAACACGGCGTAGGCAACCCCCATGCCTGCGGGCGGGTCTTCGAACAGATGCCTGCTGACCGTCTCGGGATCCGACCCCGGATAGTGTTCGCCGTAAAGGTCCTGGCGGTAGTCGCCGCCGGGCGCCTGATACCACTGCTGTTCGACATCAGGAATCGACCGCAGTTTGTGAGCCGCGGGGAGGTAACGCCGGATCTCGGCATTGTCGCGAAAGTGCGGTTGGACGCATGTGTCGATGATCGTCACGCCGTCAGGTACACCTCCCCGTCGGTGACGTCGACCTGGTAAGTACGGACGCGGCGTCGCGGATCGCCGACGTTGCAGCCCGTGGTGATATCGAATTCCCAATTATGCCAAGGGCATCGGATGATCTGGCCGTCACGGGTGCGGCGCAGTCCGTCTGGTACAGATGAATCGGCCTCGGTGGTGCCGCCGACGTAGCCCAGGCACAACGGAGCGCCCTCGTGTGAGCAGTAGTTGACGATCGCGTGCAGCGAGCCGCCGATGTTGTAGACCCCCACACCGAACTTCCCGACGTCGACCAGCTTCATCGCGCCGGGCGGGAGTTCGTCGAGGCAGCACACGAAACGGCGTTTCAGCACCCCACCGCCTCTCTTGCCCACGTCATCAACACCGCCGTTGGGCTTAGTTGCTATTTATATTATAATAGTGAGGTTCGACCCGTCTGCCAGGGCCAAGCCGCGCGCCCCGTAACGGTTGCCCAGGAGGACCCTGATGACGATCAGCACTGACCCGCACGGTCAAGCCGTCACGCTCGACACCACCGGCGAAACCAGTCCCTACCCGTTCTTCGAACACATGCGACGCACTGAACCGGTCTGGCATGGCGCCCTCACCGACCAGTCGCAGTTGCCGCCGGAACTGGTTCCCGATGACGAATGGGTGCTGTTCGGCTACGACGAGGTGTTCCGGGCGTTTCGCGACGACGGGATCTTCAGCTCGCACGCCTACGACCAGACCATCGGGCTGGTAATCGGGCACACCATCCTGGCGATGGGCGGCAAAGAGCACCACGATCACCGCAGCCTGGTGGCCAAGGCGTTTCGCGCCACCGCGCTGGAACGGTGGGAACCGGCAGTGATCGGCCCGGTCTGCGACCAACTGGTCGATGAGTTCAAGAACGACGGCATGGCCGACCTGGTGAAGTCCGTGACATTCGAGTTCCCCACCCGGGTCGCCGCCACGCTGCTCGGGCTTCCGCGCGAGGACCTCGACCTGTTCCGGCGATTGTCTTTCGACCTCATCTCCATCCCGGTCGACATCGAGGCGGGGCTGAGAGCCTCGATCGAATTGCACGACTACTTCCTCGGACAGGTCGAGCAACGTCGCCGCAAGATGACCGACGACATCATCGGCGACCTGGTCGGCGCGGAGATCGACGGCGAGAAGCTGACCGACGAGGCCATCATCTCGTTCCTGCGGCTGCTGCTGCCTGCCGGTTTGGAAACCACCTATCGCTCGTCGGGGAACCTGTTGTATCTGCTGTTGACCCATCCCGACCAGTTGGCGATGGTCTACCAGGACCGGACACTGATCCCGGCCGCGTTCGAAGAGGGGCTGCGGTGTGAAACACCGCTCACCATGGTTCCACGCACCACCACCGAAGCCGTCGAAATGCGCGGGCACGCCATCCCTTCCGGTGCGCAGGTCGACTTGTGTATGGGTTCGGCGAACCACGACGAAACCCGCTGGACCGATCCCAACACGTTCGACATCGACCGACCGCGGCAGGCGAACATCTCGTTCGCCGGAGGTATCCACATGTGCCTGGGTATGCACTTGGCCCGGCTGGAAACCCGGATCATGCTCAATAGCCTGCTCGACCGTGTGACGAATTTGGCTCTGGCACCTGACGAGGACGCCAGGATCGGCGGGCTCACCTTCCGCTCGCCCAACAAGCTTCCGGTCACGTTCGTACCTGCGTCATGAAAAGCCGTGCGGCGATTCTGCACGATGTCGGCGTGCCATGGTCCGTCGAGGAATTCGAGCTAGACCCGCCCCGCGTCGGCGAGGTCCTCATCGAGATGGCCGCGGCCGGCCTGTGCCACTCCGACGACCATATCCGCAAGGGCGACATGGCCGCACCCAACGAGGTGCTGCGCTCGCTTGGACTGCCAACGATGTTCCCCACCATCGGTGGCCACGAAGGCTCCGGCACGGTACTGGAAGTCGGTGACGACGTTACTGAGTTCGCCCCTGGCGATCATGCGGTGACGTCGTTCGTCGCGGTGTGCGGCCACTGCCGCTGGTGCGCGACGGGCATGGAGTACCTGTGCGACAAGGGTATCGGCACCCTGACTCCGGGGATGCCGACCGATGGGACGTTTCGCCATCACACCGGCGACGGCAAACCATTGGGCCACATTTCGAAGATCGGTGCGTTCGCCGAACACACTGTGGTAGCGGCGGACTCGCTGGTCAAGATCGAGCCCCATCTTCCGCTGATTCCGGCAGCACTGCTGGCATGTGCCATTCCCACCGGGTACGGGTCGGCGGTCAACCGCGGCGGAGTGCGCGGCGGTGACACCGTCGTCGTGGTCGGTGCAGGGGGCATCGGCACCGGAGCGATCCAGGGTGCGCGGATCAACGGCGCCGCACAGATCATCGCCGTCGACCCGGTGGAATTCAAACTGAAATCGGCGCTGCAGTTCGGCGCCACCCACAGTGCTGCGACGGCCGCTGAAGCGCTGGATCTGGTGCGGGACTTGACCTATGGGGTAATGGCCGACGCAGTGGTCGTCTCGCCGTCACTGATCGCCGCCGACGACGTCCGCGACGCACTCAAGCTGACCCGCAAGGGCGGTACCTGCGTGCTTACCGGCATGACGTCACAGCTGACCCGGTCGATCAAATTCGACCTGCAGGACTTCATCCTGATGAACAAGACGCTGGCCGGCACCGTATTCGGGTCGTGCAACCCGAAGGCCGACGTGTTCCGGCTGGCCAAGCTCTATCAGACCGGCCAGCTGCAGCTCGACGAGATGATCACCAAACGCTATCGGCTCGACGACATCAACGATGCCTACGATGATCTGCTCAATGGTGAGATCATCCGCGGCGTCATCGATTTCGGGCTCGATTAGCTGCTGCTGGTGACGGGACACGAATCGTTGTGATGGTGTTGAGTTTAAGGCGTGGATTTGCCTGCTCTGGTTCTGGTTCACGGCGGTGAGCACTCAGCGGACTGCTGGGACCTCACCGTCGAGGAACTGCATCGGCAAGCGCCGGATTTGCGTGTGCTCGCCGTGGACCTGCCCGGCCACGGCGCCACGCCCGGTGATCTGACTACTGTCACCATTGCCGACTGCGTGCGATCCGCCGTGGCCCAGATCAACGATGCCGGGCTTAACGAGGTGATCGTCGTCGCTCACTCTCTGGCGGGCCTGACGGTCCCTGGGATAGTAGCCAAACTGGGGTCCTCGCGAGTACCCGAGATGATCCTGGCGGCATCCTGCCTGCCCGAGCAGGGAACCGCGATCGCCGACGCGCTCGCTGGGCCACTGGCCTGGTACGTGCGGCGGGCAGTCCGGCTGAGAAAGCCTCCCGCGATAACGCCGAATGTCCTCAGCACCTTGTTGTTTTGCAATGGGATGACCCGTGCGCAACGCCGCTTCACGTTGTCGCGGATTCACCCCGAGGCCGTCACGATCATCACCGAATCGGTCGATCGAAGTGATCTCCCCGCTGATGTTCCACGGACCTGGATCTTGACCCTGCGCGATCACTCGCTTTCCCGGCGCACGCAGTGCCGCAGCATCGCCGCGCTTGGTGGTGTACAGACGCTGATCCCCGTCGACACTTGCCATGACCTGATGATCAGCGAACCGATGTTGTTGGCTGAGATCCTTATCGGGCGTTGTCGGCTGTATCAACGCGTTCGTCATAATCACTGAATTCACTTGCGTCACTCTGGCTTTGCTTGTGGATATTGGTGGCGAATGTCTGCCGGTTCCCGTAATATTCGAATATGTGTGCGGCTCCTCAGGTTTGTGTGGGGAGTTTGGGGTGTAGGCCGCCGAGGCATAGGTAGATCATCGAGGTCAGTGTTTGGGCTGAGTGGTGTCCGTAGCCGCGGGCGTTGATGAGCCGGATTTTGG
>NZ_JBOHHI010000108.1:0-10367 GCF_050700595.1 Mycobacterium sp. | reverse complement strand
TCATAGTCGACGAGGCTCATGACACTGCACCCTATTCGGTAGCCCGCCGGTGTGTATCGAGACGATCACAGCTGCATACCGATGCGTACGGTGATCTGGCGCAACAGCAACGATGCCCAAATCATGGCACCGTGCGACCCGCAATGGCTCGACAGGAAGTAGGCACGGCATGACGGTGGACTGGGCTCGACCCCGTAGCTCTTCGGACCTGCACGGCGGTCGCAACCTCGACACGGCGCAGGGCATTCTGATCGGCCTTCGTCGGTGCTCTTCGGAGAACGCTTTGCACGAGTTGCTGAGCGCGGCACAACGTCACAAGATGCCGGTATTCGCGATGGCCTGGGCGCTCATCCATCTCGCGGGTGGCGGCGGAAATTCATCCCGCAGCCTCACCGATGCACAGGCGGCGGCCCATCACGAATGGGGCCAACTTTTCGGGTGAGCGCAGCAGAAGCCGCGCAATACCGCTGAACAATTCCTGGTAGGGGACTTAGCGGCGATTATTGCTCCGCCACTTTCAACTTATAGCGCACAGGGGGGCTTGCGGCAAGACCCGGGTCATGATGCAAAATCGCTGGCCGAAGCCAGAACTCACTTCATCCGGGGGGCCGAGGGATCGAACCGATATCCGAGCATGCGGTGGTGGTTGCCGGAGCAGGCGCGACGGGGCTGATGTTGGCGGGCGAGTTGGCGTTGGCCGGAGTCGACGTTGCCGTTGTCGAGCGGCGTGAAGACCAGGACCTGATTGGCGCGCGGGCAGGTGGTCTGCATTCACGCACCATCGAGGTCCTCGATCAGCGCGGAATCGCTGATCGATTCATTTCCCAGGGCAAATGGCGCAGGTCGCGGGGTTCTCCCAGATACGGCTGGACATCAGTGACTTTCCCACCCGGCATCCCTACGGGCTCGCGTTGTGGCAGAACCACATCGAGCGCACACTGGCCGGCTGGGTCGCTGAGTTGGCGGTGCCGATCTATCGCGGACGCGAGGTGATGGGTCTTGCCCAAGACGGCAGGGGCGTCGACGTCGAGCTGTCGGGCGGCCAGTTCCTGCGGGCCGAGTATCTCGTCGGGTGCGACGGAGGGGGCAGTGTCGTCCGTAGAGCAGCCGGCATCGAGTTCACTGGGTGGGATCCGACGACGAGCTACCTGATCGCCGAGGTCCAAATGGCCGCCGAGACGGGCTCGGATTCAGTCGAGGTGCCCGAATGGGGCATCCGCCACGACGCCCTCGGCGTCCACGCGCTCAGCATCCAGGAAGATGGGGGACCGGTGCGCGTCATGGTGACCGAGCAGCACCTCGGGCCCGCCTGCGAACCCACCTTGCGCGATCTGAGCGAGGCACTGATCGCGGTATACGGGACCGACTACGGGATCCACAGTCCCACCTGGATTTCCAGGTTCACCGATACGGCACGGCAGGCCGCGGTCTACCGGAACAGGCGGGTCCTGCTGGCCGGCGACGCCGCACACGTGCATCACCCGGTGGGTGGGCAGGGCCTCAATGCCGGTGTGCAGGATGCGGTGAATCTGGGGTGGAAGCTGGCCCAGGTGGTCAACGAGGTATCGCCCGACAGTCTGCTCGATACGTACCATGCCGAGCGGCACCCCATCGCTGCGCGCGTGCTGCGCAACGCGATGGCACAAATGGCGCTTCTTCGCCCCGACGACCGCACCGAGGCCCTGCGCGGCATCATTTCGGACGTCCTCGGCATGGATGAGCCTCGCAAACGATTCGCCGCGATGATGTCCGGTCTGGACATTCACTACGACCTCGGGCAGGGACACCCGCTGCTCGGGCGCCGCATGCCCGATCTCGACCTGCTCACCGCCACCGGGCCGCGGCGGGTGTTCACCCTGCTGCACGATGCCCGGCCGCTGCTACTCAACCTCGGTGAGCCCGACGGATTCGATATCGCTCCATGGGCGGATCGGGTTCACTTGATCGACGCGAAATATGTTGGCGCATGGGAGCTTCCGGTGCTGGGCACCGTCGCCGCGCCTTCCACAGTGTTGATCCGGCCCGACGGGTATGTTGCCTGGGTGGGAGACGAAATCGACATCGGGCTCTATGACGCGCTCACCATTTGGTTCGGGCCAGGGCCCGGATGGCGGCATCGGCCGCCCGCTTGGTCGCCAGCCTGGACCCCCTGGCGAGGCGAACCAGACGGGGCACGGCACCGGGCTGTCTGATCAGGTAGCGGGCGACGGCCGAGAAGTTCGCCCTGCCGTCCGGGTGGCTGAGGGCAACAATCTCGGCGTCCACGCTGCCGTCGCCGGCACGATCGCTGATCGCACGCACCACCGACCAAGGCACGCCGCGCTCGTCGCACACCTCCGCGACTGCGGCCGTCTCCATGTCAAGCGACACGACGCCTCGTGCCTGCAGGTCGGCGTGTACCGCCGGATCGACGAGCAGCTCGTCGGTGGTCCACATCGTCCCGTGGACTTTGCCGAGGCGGAGCGGTTTGGGCCGATGCTGGGAGCCGTCGGCACCGTTGACGACCAGCTCCGGCAACACCAGCGTCCCGATCGGGGTCTCGTTGTCGATAGCGCCGGTGATGCCAACGACGATCACCCACTCGACGTCGACCCTGTCCAGCAATCGGACGGTCGCGGCGTGCGCCCGGGCCGTGCCCATCCCGGTGACCACCGCGATCACAGCACGGTCGCCGATTCGGCCAACGTAGCCCACGGCAGTCTTCCGGAGCCGGAGCCGCCGTCGCAACGGGCGGAGCTCCATGGGCATGGCGCAGATCAAGGCGATCACGACGCGCTCGTAGTGATGCCGCGCGGATTCAGCCCACGACGGATTGTTCTAGGGTCGCCAGCGATGCGGCGAGGTAGTCCTCAGGGAACGTGGGCATGCCGCCGACCCGGTCGCGGAAATCCTGCGGCGTGGCGCTCCAGTCATAGGTGAGGGTGACCTCGGTGCGGTCCCCGGCCGGAGCGAGGTCGTAGCGCCAGAACCAACCGCCGGGGGCGTGGTTGCCGGCGTCGTCGAGCAGACCTGGCATCCACCCGATGGCGCGGTTCTCGTCGAACACATTGACCAGGTTGTAGGTGACGTAGTCACCACCGGCCGCTGTGAGGTACATGTTCATCGCGAAGACCTGTCCGGTGCCGGTAATCGGTGCGGTGTCCACCGCGTCACGCACCCAGTCGGTGGGCTCGATGTCGTGGTGGCTGGAGGGATCGGCCAGGACCGCAAAAATCTGGTCCGGGCTGGCGGCGAGCGTGCGGGTGACGACGTAACGTTCGGTGGTCGCGGTCATGAGTTGTCCTTGGGTCCGTAGGCGCGGGCGATATCGGGGGAGTCGGGCCAACCCGAGTATGTGGGCCGCGAGGGCCAACCTTCAGGCGAATCAAGCCATTCCTCCCGGCGGCCCCACGGCAGGACGTCGATCAGCGCGAACGTGTGGCTGAGCTGCTCGGTGCCCCGCCCGTTCGTATGCCAGGTGCGGTACACGGAGTCGCCGTCACGCAGGAATACGTTGACCGCGAAGCCTCCGTTCGGCGGTGCGTCCATGTCGGCGCCAAACGAGCTCCCCGATGACGAGTACCAGTGCATGCGGTTGCCGACCTTCTGTTTGTAGGCGAGTGCCTCTTCGATCGGTCCGTTGGTGACGATGACGAAGCGGGCGTCATAGTTGTTGAGGAACTCCAGCCGGGTGAACTGCGACGTGAAGCCGGTGCATCCGCCGCACTGCCACTGCTCGCCGTCCGACCACATGTGGTGGTAGACGATGAGCTGCGAGCGCCCATCGAACACATCGGCCAGCCGGACCGGCCCGTCAGTGCCGATCAAGGTGTAGTCGGGCAACTCGACCATCGGCAGACGGCGCCGCTGCGCGGCGATCGCGTCCAGTTCGCGGGTGGCGGCCTTCTCGCGCTTGCGCAGTTCGTCGAGCGCGGCGCGCCAGGTCTGGCGATCGACGATTGGCGGCAGGGCCGTGATTTTCAGGGACATCGGATCATACCTTTGCTATCGATTTGTCGGATCTGGAAGGTATGACTGGTGGCGGGCCCGGAATTCATCGGTAGGCGGTGTGAGCCGCTTCCGCAACCGCCGTAGGGGAAAGTGATGGAGAAGACCAGAGTCGCCCTGATAACCGGAGCGACCTCCGGCCTCGGCAGGTCGGTCGCCCGTGCGCTCGCCGAGCGGGGCATGCACGTGCTCGTGCACGGTCGTGATGCCGAGCGTGCTCAGGCCGTTGCCGGTGAGATACAGGCAGCGGGCGGCAATGTCGACACCTATCTGGCGGATCTCGGCTCGTTGGAGCAAGCGCGTGCGCTCGCCGAGCAGGTCAGCTCCAATCACCCAACGATTCATCTGCTGATCAACAACGCAGGGCTGGGTCCCGGTCGGCCCCCGTATCGCAAGCGCAGCCTGAGCGTAGATGGCCATGAGCTTCGCTTCGCCGTCAATTACCTCGCCGCTGCGCTCCTGGCTCGACGACTCGTTCCCAGCCTGAAAAACGGTGGGCCTGCGCGGATCGTCAACGTCGCATCGGCCGGCCAGGCACCGATGGACTTCGCCGATTTGCGGATGGACCACCACTACACGGGTATCCGGGCCTACTATCGCAGCAAGTTCGCATTGGTCGCGTTCACCTTCGACTTGGCGGCAGAACTTGCCAACACCGGCATCACCGTCAACTGCTTGCACCCCGCATCGCTGATGAACACGCACATGGTCCGCCGAGCATGGGTTCCACCCATATCGTCCATAGCCACTGGTGTCAGAGCGGTCATGAACCTCGCCGTTGAATCAACCGGTGCCGACGTGACGGGGCGTTACTTTGACGGCGTGCATGAAGCCAAGGCTCATCGCGCGGCTTACGACCCGACGATCCAATCGAATTTGCGCGCTGTGACGAACGAGATCCTTGAACCGTTTCTCTAGCGACAGGCCACTAATTATCGCAGCTTCTGCGCGAATTCGATGATGTTGCCGTCGGGATCGGCGATGTGGAGGGTCCTTTCATGCCATGGCCGGTCCATGGGTCCGCTGAGGATGTCGACACCGAGCCCTCTCAACCGTTCCGCTTCGGAATCTACGTCTTCGATCAGGAAGCCGATCTCGCCGCACGGCGGGTTGCCGCCTTCGCGACCGATGAGCTCCGGCAGCTTCGACCGTTCGAAAAGCGAGAACTTGGTGTTACCCATCTCGAACTCGACGTAGCCGTCGCCCTCGATCCGCACCTTGAGCCCGATCACGTCCCGGTAGAACGTCACCGACCGCCTGAGTGACTCGACATATTGGATGACGTAGTCCACGCGACGCATGAGATACACCGTATCGGCTGCCGCGGTGACGGGTCTGTCCTGCGGAAATGGGTGGTCCTCATTTTGTTACCATCGCGCGGTGAACGATTCGTCTGCGCTGCATACACGCGGCGGACAGCGAGCTGTTTCACGACGCACAGTCCTCAAATATGCTTTATCCACGCCGGCTCTAGCGAGCCTGGGGACGCTGGTTGCGGCACTCGGCCCGCAGAAGGCATCAGCGGCCAACAGTAGGCTGATCGATTTTACCGAGCGGTTGGTCCCACCGGATCAAATCAAATCGGCGGGCTATGCCGGGGCAGTGGTCTATGTGTCCGAGTCGCGGCCCGGAGCGAACTTCGATTTCAAGCCCGTCACCCGGGAGTATGCGGATGCGCTACGCGCAGCGGGTCTTCAAATCGTCAGCAACTACCAATACGGCAAGCCCGGTTGGCCTGACCCGTCGGATTACACGCGTGGGTACGACGGCGGCGTAGCGGACGCTCAGACAGCTCTGCGGCTGCACGACGGGGCCGGGGGCGGGGATTCGGCGCCGATCTTCTTCAGCATCGACGAGGACATCGACCTCAACACCTGGAAAAGCATTGCGGTTGAGTGGTTTCGAGGAATTAATTCGGTACTGGGCGTGGACCGCACCGGTATCTATGGGCATTCCCAGGCGTGCACATGGGCGATCGGAGACGGCGTACTTGGGCACTCAACCACCGCGGGACACCGGTGGGCATGGCAGACGAAGGCGTGGTCGCACGGAGAGCGCGAGCCGATGGCGGTGCTATATCAGACTGTGGTCAACACCCCGTCGAGCCCGGGCCCCGTCCTGGGCGGTACGCACGTGGATGTGGACGACGTTCTTGCGGCAGATTTCGGGCAGTGGGATTTGCATTCACGCTCGACTTAGCGAAAGGATGCGATCGCACATGATGCGTCCCGGCATGACCCTGCTCGTCGTCACGATAACGTTCGCGCTCGTCGCCTGCTCGCAGTGGACCGGCGCGTCGACTGCGTCAACTCCGGCCGCAGCGACCACGCCCGCGCCCGCGCCGCGGGGGCTGGCATCGGATCCTGTGCAGCTGGCCGACGACCTCGTCGCCGACGAGCAGGCGCTGCGCGACCCACAGTCATCGGAGGCCGTGCTGACGGCGGCGACGCACCGCCAGCAAGCGGCCTACCGCGCCCTCGGTTGGCATCCCGAGTGGGACGCGACCGTACGCCAGCGGATTCCGCCGTCGCTGCTTGACGTCTACGACCCCAACGTCGACGCTCGACGCCAGCTCAGCGCGATGGCCGCGCACCCGCCAAAGGACACGCTGCCCGCGTGGCGCATCGATGCTCCGGTGCCGGCCGACGAGCTGCTCGGTTACTACCGCGAAGCGGAGGCGGCGGCCGGTGTCGGCTGGAACTATCTTGCGGCGATCAACCTGATCGAAACCGGCTTCGGCCGCATCGCTGGTGTGAGTTCCGCGGGCGCACAAGGCCCGATGCAGTTTCTGCCCTCGACATTCGCCGCGTATGGCGATGGCGGCGACATCCTCTCGCCGCACGACAGCATCATGGCGGCCGGTCGCTACCTCGCCGCCAACGGCTTCGCCGACGACCACAACCACGCCCTGTTCCGGTACAACCACTCGAACCAGTATGTTCAGGCGGTCAACGACTACGCGGCCGTGCTCGCAACCGATCCCGCTACGTTCGCCGACTACTACCGGTGGGATATCTACTACCACACGAGTGCTGGTGACGTGCTCCTGCCCATCGGTTACGTCGCGACTTCACCGATCCCGGTCGGCGAGTATTTGGCGACCCATCCGCAGTGAGAATCTGAAGCAGTGGGGGGTGTGTTTCACGACCGCAGGTCAGTGAGCGCGGTGCAGCGTAGCGACGCAATAGTAGTCGGCGTCCAAACCTTCACCCGCCGCGTGCGTTGGAGCTGGTAATCCGTTGTCGATCAACAGTTGACGCAGCGACGTGCGTGTCGAGTGCCAACCGTGGTCGCTGAGGTAGGACGCGATGTCGTGGCGTTGGCCGAAGTAGCCGAGGTCCTCCAGGCGGATGTCGAGACCGTGCTGATACCACCGCTGGGTCGCTGCCTGCAGGATCTGCTGGGAGTCGGGCGAGTTCCAAAGCACCTCCACCATGAGCCGGCTGACATCGGCGCTGAGTGCGGTGATGTCGTCCAGCAGGCGATCTTGGGCGTCTGCGGTCAGAAAATTCACCAGGGCCTCGGCAATCCACACGGTCGGTCGTGCGGTGTCGAACCCGGCCTGTCGTAGCGCGGCCGGCCAATCGTGGCGTAGATCGATTGGCACTGCCCGCAGGTCGACGGTCGGTTCGGCACCAAGTGCGGCGAGGGTAGTTTGCTTGAACTCGATGACTTGCGGCTGGTCGATCTCAAATAAAGTCACTCCCGTCGGCCAGGACAACCGGTACCCGCGGGTATCGAGGCCCGACGCCAAGATCACCACCTGGTGGATCCCGGCCGCGCACGCATCGGCGATGAAGTCGTCGATGTAGGGGGTGCGTGCGATCAGTCGATCGGTCTGTGGTTGCAGACCCCATGGGTTGCCGGGGATGTCGACCTCGGCTGGGTCCAGCTCGCCGGTGGCCCAACGGTGGAAAAAGTCGATGCCGACGGCTGCCACCAGCGGCTCGGCGAACCGATCGTCGATCAACCGAGCGCGGGTGGCTCGGGCGCGGACGGCGGCCACCATGGTGGCGGTGGCGCCGACACTGGTCGCCAGGTCCCACGTGTCGTTATCGCTGCGTACCACGCCTTATACCCCGATACCCGCCGGCTGAACTAAGGTCAGCCAGTCTACGGTGTCGCGATACCGGCCGGCCGTGCCCTTGGGGTGGTGCGCGAGACCGCTCGTTTGCTGGCGGCTGCACGACTCCGCGCCTCGATGAGGCTAGGCGTTCTGGCTTTCCCCGTCCGCAAGTTCGCGCTCGGCCGGACCGACACGGGTTCAGGGTGGATCGAGGCTAAAATTTCATGACGGTTTCAGTTGAGCAAAGGTACTGCAGCTTACCCGCGATGCGAGGGCCGATATCGCCTGTTTGGCTTTAGTGTTGGCTGCTATGGCCGGACTGGACAATTACGTGAAGCGCTGGCGCACAGCGCTTCACGTAACCGTGTCGGCATTGGTGGTTGCCATCCTCGGACTCGCCGTCACCCCCGTAGCTCATGCTGCTGCGGCCACGGCGACTTTGTCGGTGGAACATACGTGGCAGACCGGTTTCATCGCCCGCTTCGCCATCACCAACGCGAGCGCGGTGCCGCTAAGCGATTGGAAGCTTGAATTCGACATGCCGGCGGGACAATCCGTCTCGCACACGTGGAATAGCACCATTACCCAATCTGGCACCCACTATGTTCTCAGCCCCGCGAATTGGAATCGCGTCATTGCACCCGGTGGTTCAGCCACCGGTGGTCTAAGAGGCGTGCTGACCGGTTCCTACTCGCCACCGTCAAATTGTGTGCTCAACAGGCAATATCGTTGCACCTAGGCGTACTTTACTGATAACCCACCGTATTCGTTTTGGCCGTATTGTTCGCTCGAGCAGCGGGATCCTGTCCGACGCAGTTGAGCAAGGCGTCGACGGCGCCCAAAAGCTTGAGAGGATCCACAATCGCGATTGTCTACATTTCGTCTACACTGGGTTCATGGCAGCAGAAACCACAACTGTCCGGGTCCGCCGTCTAGATTCTGAGCGGCTCCAATCTCTGGCCAAGGCTCGTCAGACCGCCGTCGTCGACATCGTGCACGCAGCCATCGACGCCCTGGAACGGCAGGAATTCCTGCGGGGACTCAATGGGGATTACCAGCGCCTACGTAACAACCCCGAACTGTGGGAGCAGCACCTAGCCGAGCGTCACGAGTGGGACGCACTGGCTTGATCTGGCGAGGCGACGTCTACTACGTCGATCTCGGCCAACCGGTCGGACACGAGCCGGCCTTTCGACGCCCGGCGGTAGTGGTGTCGGTCGACATTCTCAACAACGGACCGGGTGGCCCGATGGTCGTCGTCCCGATCACGACCACTAGTTACGGCCTGCGAAGCCATGTCGAACTCGAGTCAGAGGGCAGCGGGCTGGACCACACCTCCTACGCTCGCTGCGACCAACTGCGAGTGGTCTCCGTCGAACGACTGTCATCTCGTCAGGGAATGATTGGCCCAGACCAGATCCGGACCATTGACCAAGCGCTGCGCTTTGTGCTCGATCTGTGATACTCAGCTACTCGTTCGTGATTTCTCTAGGCCCGGCGGTGGACCGACTGAATGAACGTGAGACGGATGGTTCATGTTGAGCTTGACCACGCCATAGGGAAGCACGCGCACCCGGAAAAACGTGCACCGACGGGAAGCGCGTATGTCCCTTCCAGATTTAGTTGTCATGCGCGACCTGGTCGTAGGCCAACAATATTCGGATTCTTGCTAGCCCGACCGTCCTAATATAGATGGCATTTCCGTGACTTAAGGTACTGACTCGTGACTCGTGCGCAGCGAGAAGCGCTGTCATTGCGTCCCCGGGCTTGATTACGTGCTCATGATGCCAGTCCTTCTGGTGAGGAGTCCTTAGTGCCCACTCCAACGTCCGGTTTGCGCACGAGTGGCTGGGTTCTTCTGAGATAGGCGATCGCCGCCCGCAGCCGATTTGGGTCGTCGCCAAACGCACCGAGCCCAGCATTGCACGATGGGCACAAGAGGCCCCGAATAGCGCCAGTTTTGTGGTCGTGGTCGACGGCCAGTGGCACCTTGAGTAGCGGTTGGCCATCGCCCCGCGGACGACCACCGACTCTGATCAGGTCAACCTCAGCCTCGTTGATGCCACATATACCGCAGCGATAGTCCTGCTTGGCCCGCAGGGCATCGTACTCCTCGGGGGTGATCCGATACTTCGCCCAGAGGTTCGCACGCCGGATTTCTGCGGGACTCTGATCGGCTCTGCGAGCTCGCTGGTAGCACGCCATGCAGAGTGGGTCGGATGTGCGACAGCGCACCATACGACTTCGCGGTTTGAGTTGACCGCAACCAGTGGTGGGAGAGCAGCGAATCAACTCCGTATTGACAGGATGATTC
>NZ_JBOHHI010000107.1:0-2875 GCF_050700595.1 Mycobacterium sp. | reverse complement strand
GATGGGCCTCTGTTATACAAATGAGATCTGCTTTTAAAGCACGTCTGTCTTCAGGTACGTAGGGCGGGCATCCTTCCCGGCGCTCTGCCGAGTGGTTAGGAGTTCACCATGAGTCTTGCGGCACCAGAAGCATCCACCAGCCATCTGATGTTGAGCGGCCGTCTGATTTCCGAGTTGGCGGGTGCGCGGAGCACATTGCGGACCATCACCGAGCGCAGCGGACCGGCGGTGATCGTTCATGCCGGAGGTGAGCTGGACGCCTCCAACGAGATGACCTGGCGGCGCCTGCTGAGCGAGGCATCCGCCGCCACCAGCCCGTCGAGCGCGTTTGTCGTCGACACCAGCGGCCTGGACTTCATGGCCTGCTGTGCATTCGCCGCACTGGCCGAGGAGGCCGAGCAATGCCGACGTCGCGACGTAGACCTACGGCTGGTCAGCAGCCAGCCGATCGTTGCGCGGACCGTCGCCGCGTGCGGGCTGAGCGAGCTGCTGCCGGTGCATGACAGCGTGGACGACGCGCTGCTGGCATCTGCTGACGAGTAAGCCCCCCGTCCTACCTGCAGATGCGCTGGGCGAGAAGGCCTTTGCCCTGACCGCCCAGCTGGCTTAGTGCGTCAGGTCGTCCCGCCATCGCCATCAGGAGGGCTTCCCCGGGACCCTTCACCTCGGGTCCGCTGCCATGGGTCCAGTCAAGGTCGGTCGCCGCCAGTCGCACGCCCCGGGCCCGCCTGGCGCCACGCACAGCAGGGGCGCGCAACGCGTAGTCCAACACGGTGCGCAGGCGCATCGGTGGAATCACCCGCGCGATACCGAGTGGTCGCCGAATATCCTGCTGGTGGATCATGCCGTCGACCAGGGCGATCATGCCGCCGAATGCCGTCATGAAGCCGCGTGGCGGGATGCAGTCACGCATCAGTTCGGTGAGCTGACCGGGTGATCGAGCGGCGTACTCGGCGACCCCGATCGCGTTCATGCGAGACGGCACCAATCCGCCCTTGAGGAAGCGCCGAACCAATTGCGAGCGGCTGAGTTCGTCATAGCTGAGCACGTGCGCGACGACGTCGTGCACCCGCCAGCGTTCGCACAGGCTGGGGTGATCCCACTGTTCCGGCGAGAGTCCGGCGAGCAGGCCTGCGAAGTCTTCGCGTTCCTCGCAGGCCATCTGCATGGTGGTCATTGGCATATCGCGAATTCCACGAAGCCGGCTAGCGTTCCGGCCCATCCGCCCGGAGAGTCGAAAATGGCTCGCATCTGCTCGGCCGCATCGCCGTAGCGCTGCAGGTTGCGATGGCGCAGATCCAGTCTGGTGCGATCCGGGCTCTCTTCAGTGAACGTCACCTCAACCTCGGTTTCGAAGCCCGGGTCGAAGCGCCAGTCAACACCAATCTGCCAGAGCAGCACGATCTTTCGCGGTGGATCCCAAGAGCCGACCCGGCCCCACTGACATTCGCTGCCGCTGATCCCGCGTTCGAACCAGCGCCCGCCATATTGCGGCTCGACCACCACCTCGGCGATCTCGGAGTCGCCGATCGAGTGCTCCCTGGGCCAGAAGTCGGTCATTCGCGTGGTGAACAGCTCGAATGCGCGCGCCGGCGACAGCGGCACGCTGATCGAGCGGGAAACCTCAAGGGCAGCAGCGGATTCGATATCCATCGCTCTTCCTCATTTCTTTGCGGTTCGGGCGGCTTCGGCTTCGGTTTCGGTTTCGGTTTCGGTTTCGGCGAGAATGGCAAAGTTGTCCAGCGTGGATTCCCAGAACCGGTCGAAGTAGTCGCGCACGATCTGCAGGCCCGAGGGGTTGATGCGATACAGACGCCGAGTGCCGGCGACCGATTCCACCACCAGCTCAGCGCCCTTGAGCACCCGCAAATGCTGCGATACGGCCGGCCGCGAAACCGGCAACTGATCGGCCAGTACACCGACGGCAACCGGGCCGGATGACAGCTTCTCCAGGATCGCGCGACGAGTGCGATCTCCTAGTGCCTCCAGCACGGCATCCACCGAGGTAGCCACATCCGTAAGTATGAACTAACGGTAAGTGTGTGTCAACGGTAAGTGACTACTAACGAGCGTTTACTCCCCCGCCGCCGGTACGGGTCGAACGGCCGCGACTGCGGAGCACACGGGGTGTTCGACGACCAATCACACTGTCACAGCGCGCAATTCTGGGCCACCCGGCATCGTCGTTCGTTGGTGGGCGCAGGCCTGGCGGCGACCATGCTGGCCGCTTCCGACTGGGGCCGACGCCGGTTGGCGCAGTAATCCGTTATCCACAGTTGGGCTTTTGTCCACAATGACGGTTTGGCGAGCACAATGACGGGTTTGGCGAGCGGCGTTGTGTCGGACCGTCGCAGCTAGTATTCGAACATGCATTCGGGCAGCCGTGAGGAGATCGTCGAAGTTTTCGACGGCCTCGACGCGTACCTCGACCGGGCCTTGGCGTTGTCCTTCGACGCGCTGATCACCCCGGAACGGCTGGCGATGCTGGCCCGCTGCGAGATCTTCCGCCGCCAACTGCCGGCCGTCGAGCACCCGCTGATCAACCAGATAGCCGAGCAAGCCGACCCCAGTGAGCTGGGTGGCAAGCTATCGTCGGCGCTGGCCGATCGGTTGCGGATCAGTCGCGCCGACGCCTCGCGGCGCATCGGCGAGGCCGCCGACCTGGGGCCGCGGCGGGCCATCACCGGCGAACCCTTAGCGCCGCTGCTGACCGCTACCGCCGCCGCGCAGCGCGCCGGACACCTCGGGGCCGGCCATGTGGCGGTGATCCGCGGGTTTTGTCACCGGCTGCCCAACGTCGTCGACGCCGAAACCCGCCAGCAGGCCGAAGCCCAGCTGGCCCGCCTCGGCGGGCAACACCGCCCCGACGAGCTGA
>NZ_JBOHHI010000106.1:0-13815 GCF_050700595.1 Mycobacterium sp. | reverse complement strand
CGCAGCGGCACAGGCAGGCGCACAGCCCCTGCCCGCCCAGGCGCACGGCGCTCAATCCAAACCGGGGTTTGCCCAGCCCACACCACAACTGGCCATATGTTGCAATGACTACTTGACAATGCCCGGCATGTCGGCCGGGGACGCGCACGCTCGCGGGAAAGGTGGGTTAGGAGCCGAGGCACACCGACGCTTCGGCGGTATAGCACAGGAACGTCATCGTCTCCTGCAGATACAACTGCACGGTGTCGGCGTCTTGGGAGAGGTAGCCGATCGCCACATCGGTACCCAGCTGCAGGTCGAAATCGCCACCGCGAGTGGTCAGTACGATCGCGCCGTCAATGGCCGGCGCCCAGATGATCTCGCCCTCGATCAGCCGGCGAATATGCTCGCGGATCGGATAGCCGTGTTCGGTGGTCTCGCTGACCTTCGTGTATGCGTCGGCGGACAACAGCACCGAGTATGGGCCGCCCACTCCGGCCAGTCGCAGCCCGGATAATGCCTGCGAGATGACGTCGGGGAAGGCGCGAACGTCCTTGGGTGACTTCAGCGCCGGGTTGGAGCTCGCACTTCGGATGCCCTCGATCGACGCCGCCGGATAGCCTTCGAAGATAGCCCGGTCTTCGACGAAAGCCAGCTTCTTGGCGGCGGCCTTGACCGGCTCCCAGTCGGAGTCTTGCGAACCGCGCTCCACGTCGTCGATCTCCGAGCGCGACAGCGTGAACGGGACCCGCAGCCGCACAAGGGGCTTGCTCGCCCGCAGGTGTGCGGCGACTCCATCAGTGGGCGCCTTCACATCGGTCAGCCGACCCGTGCTGACCGCCGCGGCTACCGGCCCGGCCGGCTGGCTGACGTCGACCACCCGGCGTCCGGCGATGTGACGTTTGAACGTTCGCGACGCCTCGAGTTCGATTTCCGCCCAGGCCTCTTCGGTGATCGGCGCCAGATCGCGGTACAGGTTGTTCATCGAGAGTCTCCTTTCAGACTGCCGATCGCCAATGAGCCGTCCCGGGGTGCGCGATCCGCCGGCGGAGCCGCCGCAGGCGATTGCGGCAACGGCGGCGGATCATCCAGGAAGTCGATGGTGGGAGAGAAGAACATGCCGCCGGTGAGCGCGGTGGAGAAGTCCAGGATGCGGTCGGTGTTGCCGGGCGGATCGCCGAGGAACATGTTGCGCAGCATCTGTTCGGTGACAGCCGGGCTGCGGGAGTATCCGATGTAGTAGGTGCCGTATTCGCCGGTGCCGATCTCGCCGAACGGCATGTTGTGCCGAATGATCTTCAGTTCATTGCCATCGTTGTCTTCGATCACGTTCAGCGTGAGGTGCGAGTTGGCCGGTTTGTCGTCGTCGTCGAACTCGATGTCCTCCAGCTTGGTCCGCCCGAACGCCCGTTCTTGCTCGGTGACCGACAACGCATTCCAGCCCGCCATGTCATGCACGTACTTCTGCACGTGCACGTAGCAGCCGCCGGTGAAGTCGGGGTCCTCGTCGCCGATCTGCGTGGAGCTGAGGGCCAGCGGACCGTCGGGATTCTCGGTGCCGTCGACGAAGCCGAGCAGGTCCCGGTTATCGAAGAACCGGAAACCGTGCACTTCGTCGACGATCGTGATCGCGCCGGCCATGGCGTCGACCAGCCGGGTCGCCAGCTCGAAACAGACATCCATCGTCTCGGCGCGGATGTGGAACAACAGATCGCCGGGGGTGGCCGGGGCGACGTGTCGCGGGCCGTCCAACGCGATGAACGGGTGCAGCTCAGCGGGTCGCGGGCCGGCGAACAACCGGTCCCACGCATCGGAGCCGATCGAGGTGATCACCGACAGCCGTTTCGTCGGATCGCGGAACCCTATCGCGCGCACCAGTCCGGAGATGTCCGGCAGCGCCTCGTGTACGGTCTGCTCGCCACCCTCGTCGATGGTTATCACCAGAAAGATCGCGGCGGGCGTCAACGGTGCGAGCACGGGTTGCGGCTGCACGGCGATCACGGTTTCGACCCTAACGTCCCAATGGGCGGGCTGATGAAAAGATGGGGACATGACGGCGACGGCACCGGGCCTGTGCGAATTCATCGATGCTTCCCCGTCGCCGTTTCACGTCTGTGCCGGCGTGGCGGAGAGGCTGCGCGCCGCCGGATACACCGAGCTGGCCGAGGCCGACGAGTGGCCGCACCCCGGCCGGTTCTTCATCATCCGGGCGGGCTCGTTGGTGGCGTGGAACGCAGACGCCGAGGGTCGGCCATTTCGCATCGTCGGCGCCCATACCGATAGCCCCAATCTGCGGGTCAAACAATATCCCGACCGCTCTGTCGCCGGATGGCAGATGGTGGCCTTGCAGCCTTACGGGGGTGCCTGGCTGAACTCGTGGCTGGACCGCGACCTGGGGATCAGCGGGCGCCTATCGGTGCGGGACGGCGCCGGCATCGCTCACCGATTGGTCCGGATCGACCAGCCGATCCTGCGAGTACCGCAGCTGGCCATTCACCTGGCCGAGGACCGCAAGTCGGTCACGCTGGATCCGCAGCGCCACGTCAACGCGGTATGGGCCGCCGACGAGACCGGCCCGTCGTTTCTTGGCTATGTCGCCGAGCAGGCCGGCGTGGACGCCGACGACGTCCTCGGGTTCGATCTGATGACCCACGATCTGGCGCCGTCGGCGGTGTCGGGGGTTGGTGGCGAATTCGTCAGCGCCCCGCGGCTGGACAACCAGGCGAGCTGCTACGCGGGGACGGAGGCCTTTCTGGCCGCCCAACCAGGCGGATACCTGCCGGTGCTGGCACTGTTCGACCACGAGGAGGTCGGCTCAACCTCCGATCACGGCGCCAACTCCGAGCTGCTGCTGAGCACACTGGAACGGATCGTGCTTGCCGCTGGCGGTGGTCGCGAGGACTTCTTGCGCCGCCTGCCCGCATCGATGGTGGCCTCCGCCGACATGGCGCATGCCACCCACCCCAACTACCCCAATCGCCATGAACCCGGGCATCCGATCGCGATCAACGGGGGACCGGTGCTCAAGGTGCAGCCCAACCTGCGCTACGCCACCGACGGTCGCACCGCCGCCGCGTTCGCGTTGGCCTGCCGGCAGGCCGGCGTCGCACTGCAGCGCTACGAGCATCGCGCCGACCTGCCGTGCGGCTCGACGATCGGACCGATGACGTCGGCCCGCACCGGCATCCCGACCGTCGATGTCGGCGCCCCCCAGCTGGCCATGCACTCGGCACGGGAGCTGATGGGTGCCCACGACGTCGCGGACTATGCGGCGGCGCTGCGGGCGTTCCTTTCGCCCGGTTGATCAGGCTCGGCGGGCGATCGAGAGAAACGAGACGCGGACTTTAGACTGTCTGCGTGACTGCTGGGCTGACCCATACGGTGGATACCGTCGAACGGGCCGCAGCCACCCCTGATCAGCCGCAGCCGTTTCGCGAGCTGGGGCTCAAAGACGACGAATACCAGCGGATCCGTGACATTTTGGGCCGGCGACCCACCGACGCCGAGCTGGCTATGTACGCGGTGATGTGGAGCGAGCACTGCTCCTACAAATCCTCCAAAGTTCACCTGCGTTACTTCGGTGAGACCACCAGCGACGAGATGCGGGCCGGAATGCTGGCGGGTATCGGGGAAAACGCCGGCGTCGTCGACATCGGCGACGGCTGGGCGGTGACGTTCAAGGTGGAATCGCACAACCACCCGTCCTATGTTGAGCCCTACCAGGGCGCGGCCACCGGGGTGGGCGGCATCGTGCGCGACATCATGGCGATGGGTGCGCGACCGGTCGCGGTGATGGACCAGCTGCGCTTCGGCCCGGCCGATGCTCCGGATACCCGCCGCGTGCTGGACGGGGTGGTCCGCGGCATCGGTGGCTACGGCAATTCGCTGGGCCTGCCCAACATCGGCGGTGAGACGGTCTTCGACGCCTGCTACGCCGGTAATCCACTGGTCAATGCGCTTTGTGTGGGCGTGCTGCGAACCGAAGATCTCCATTTGGCGTTCGCCTCGGGCACCGGAAACAAGATCATCCTGTTCGGCGCGCGCACTGGCCTCGACGGTATCGGCGGGGTGTCGGTGCTGGCCTCGGACACCTTCGGCGGTGACGAATCCGGACCGGGTCGCAAAAAGTTGCCCTCGGTGCAAGTCGGCGACCCGTTCACGGAGAAGGTGCTAATCGAGTGCTGCCTCGAGTTGTACAAGACCGGCCTGGTGGTCGGCATCCAGGACCTCGGTGGTGCCGGAATAGCCTGTGCCACCTCGGAATTAGCGTCTGCCGGAGATGGCGGGATGGCCATCGAACTGGATACCGTCCCACTGCGTGCGAAGAACATGACTCCCGCCGAGGTGCTCTGCAGCGAATCGCAGGAACGGATGTGCGCGGTGGTCGCGCCGGGGAACGTGGACGCGTTCTTGGCGGTGTGCCGCAAATGGGAGGTGCTGGCCACCGTGATCGGTGCGGTCACCGACGGTGACCGGCTACGGATCACCTGGCATGGCGAAACCGTCGTCGACGTGCCGCCCCGCACGGTGGCCCACGAGGGCCCGGTATATCAGCGCCCGGTTGCCCGCCCCGAGTCACAGGACGCGCTGAACACCGACCGGTCGAGCCGGCTGCCTCGCCCGACCACCGGCGACGAGCTGCGCGCGACTTTACTTGCGCTGCTGGGCAGTCCACACTTGTGCAGCCGGGGGTTCATCACCGAGCAGTACGACCGCTACGTGCGCGGTAACACCGTGCTGGCCGAGCACGCCGACGGGGGCGTGCTGCGCGTCGACGAGGCCACCGGCCGCGGGATCGCGGTGTCGACCGACGCGTCGGGGCGC
This sequence comes from Mycobacterium sp., assembly GCF_050700595.1. Lineage (GTDB taxonomy): Bacteria > Actinomycetota > Actinomycetes > Mycobacteriales > Mycobacteriaceae > Mycobacterium. Next base: position 9,012 of record NZ_JBOHHI010000106.1, on the reverse strand, counting down.
TATGCGCTGCTGGATCCCTACACCGGCGCCCAACTCGCGTTGGCCGAGGCGTACCGCAACGTCGCGGTCACCGGCGCCACGCCGGTCGCGGTCACCAACTGCCTGAACTTCGGCTCTCCGGAAGATCCCGCAGTGATGTGGCAATTCGCCCAGGCTGTCCGTGGTCTGGCCGATGGCTGTGCGGCGCTTGGCATTCCGGTGACCGGCGGCAATGTGAGCTTCTACAACCAAACCGGCTCAACGGCGATCCTGCCCACCCCGGTTGTCGGGGTACTGGGCGTCATCGACGATGTGAGCCGACGTCTCCCTACGGCGATGGGCGCCGAACCGGGCGAGGCGCTGCTGCTGCTCGGTGACACCCGCGACGAATTCGACGGCTCGATCTGGGCGCAGGTCGCCGCCGACCATCTGGGCGGGCTGCCACCCACGGTCGACTTTGCCCGCGAAAAGCTGCTGGCCGACGTGCTGACCGCCGCCTCGCGCGACGGGCTGGTGTCCGCGGCCCACGACCTGTCCGAGGGCGGCCTGGCGCAGGCCGTGGTGGAATCGGCCTTGGCCGGCGAAACCGGTTGCCGCATCGTACTTCCCGAGAGTGCCGACCCCTTTGTCATGTTGTTCTCCGAGTCGGCGGGCCGGGTGCTGGTGGCCGTGCCACGCACCGAGGAGAGCCGGTTCGCCTCGATGTGCGAAGCGCGCGGGCTGCCCGCCATCCGCATCGGCGTCGCCGACCAGGGTTCGGACGCGGTCGAGGTCCAGGGGCTGTTCACCGTGTCGCTGGCGGAACTGCGCAGCACCTCCGAAGGCGTGCTGGCGGCACTGTTCTGATGAAAAGCACTCCGATAGACGACGTCACACACGAGTCAGTGCCGGACGAGGCTGGTGGCCGGCATCCGCTGCTGGTGTGGGCGTGGAGCCTGCTGCGGTTGAAGTTCGTCGGAGTGGCGTTCGGCGCGGTGTTCTTCTGCCTGTCGCTGACCCCATCGTTGCTGCCGCGAGACTGGCTCTTCCAAGGCCTGATCGGCGGCATCAACGCCGCGTTCGGCTACGGCCTGGGTGTGGTGATCGGTAAAGCGGTGCAGCACTTCGTGTTGCGCAACGCCGGTTGGTGGCCACCGTCGGCGCGGGTGCTGTTCGGGATGAAGGCAGCGGTGGTAGGCATTGCGCCGACCGCATGTGTCCTGATGCTCATCCCGGCCGCGTCCTGGCAGCGGCAGGTGTCGGCGCTGATGGGCATAGGTGGCCCGACGACCCCGGGTTACCTGCGCACGCTGCTCCTTGCGGTCGCGGTCAGCGGCCTGCTCGTTGCGACGTTCCGGGTTCTCATCGATGCGATAAAGTTGCTGGCCCGGATGTTGATCAGGCGCTGGCATCTGCACAGCGAGGTGGCGCTGTTCATCGGCACCGCGATCGTGGTGGCGCTGCTGGTCGCCCTGATCAACGGCGTGCTTGTCCGGGGCTTCTTCGCCGCAGCGAACGGTCTCTCCGAGCCGCAAAGCGCCGCCACCCCAGACGATGTATCACCGCCGATGTGGCCCGAAAAGTCGGCTAGCCCAACATCATTGGCATCCTGGGACACGCTGGGCTTTGAGGGGCGCAAGTTCGTCGCCGCCGGTCCACACGCGGCCGAGCTCACCCGAATCAACGGTCGGCCCGCCAGGGAGCCCATCCGGGTGTATGCGGGGCTGCACACCGCTGACAGCGATGAGGCCCGGATGAAGATGCTGATCAGAGAACTCGAGCGCACCGATGCGTTCAACCGCGAGCTGCTGGTCATCGTCCCGACCACCGGAACCGGCTGGATCAACCCGAAAGCGGCGAGCTCACTGGAGATGATGTACAACGGCGACACCGCGATGGTCGGCGTGCAGTACTCGTACCTGCCGAGCTGGATCTCGTTTCTGGCCGATGAGCAGAAGTCGATAGATTCCGGGCGGATGCTGATCGACACGATCCATGACTATTGGCAGCGGCTGCCGCCGGACCACCGGCCCAAGCTGGTGCTCTACGGCGAGAGCCTGGGTTCGTTGGCCGGGCAAAGCGCCTTCGGGTATCTGTCCGATATTTCGCGGATGGGTTTCGACGCCGTGCTGTGGGTCGGCCCACCACAAAGCAGTCGGTTGTGGCATGCGCTGGTCGTTCGGCGCGACCCGGGCACCACGGAGGTACGACCGCGCTATGACGACGGGCGAACCGTGCGGTTCTCCGAGGCCGTGACGCCGGCCGACATCGCCCGCGTCGCCGCGCCGCTCTGGGACGGTACCCGGGTGCTGTTTCTGCAGCACCCGTCCGACCCCGTCGTCTGGTGGTCGGCCGACCTGTTGTTCAGCCGACCGGACTGGCTTGTCGAACCGCCCGGACAGGATCGCACCGCATCGATGCGCTGGTATCCGATCGTCACCTTCTGGCAGGTCAGCGCAGACCTGACCAACGCCGAGGGTATGCCCGGCGGGCATGGCCACAACTACGGCGACATGGTGCTGGACGGGTGGGCGGCGGTGATCGCGCCGAACGGCTGGACCGCTGCCGACACCGAGCGGATGCGGGTTGCGCTGAAACAGTTCGAAGGTGCTGGCGGACACCAAAATTGAGGTGGCACCGAATTTTTCGCCGGATGTGGGCGCTGATGCTGGGCAGCGGGCTGGTTGGCTGGAGCTTTGTCAGTCCCCGGCTGCCGATGCCGTGGCGGGTGTCCGCGGGGGCCGGTCTGGCCGGAGTGCTGGCGCTACTCACCCGCGCTCCGCTGGGCCTTCGCCCGCCCGCGCTGCGGGCGGGATTGCGGCTGGGGCTGGCGGCCGGTGCCACCGGGGCCACCGCCGTTGCGGCGGCGACGTCGGTACCCCTGGTGCAGAGGTCGATGGCCGGCCGGGATCTGCCCCGCCCGGCGCCGGTCTGGCTGCTGTTGCGGATTCCGCTGGGTACGGTGTGGGCCGAGGAGGCGGCCTACCGCGCCGCGTTGGCCACCGCCGCCAGATGTGCGTTCGGTGACCGCGGTGGCCGGCTGGCGCAGGCCGCGGCATTCGGGCTTTCCCACATCGCCGACGCGCGCGCCACCGGCGAGCCGGTGGCACCCATCGTGTTGGCCACCGGTATCGCCGGCTGGGTATTCGGTTGGCTGGCAGAGCGTTCAGGCAGTCTGGCGGCGCCAATACTTACGCACCTGGCGATCAACGAGACCGGGGCAGTGGCGGCGTTAACGGTCCGCCGGCTAATGCAGACCGAACAGCAGGCGTGACCCTATCGAGGGTGCATCGTGGGTTTCGAGTGTGCCTCCTGGGCGCAGATTTCGGACAGATCCCGCCCTACGTTCACTTTCGACGCCAAGGATGCACTCTCGAATCCGCCGCGGTCGATGAACTTGAGACCATGAGGTATGCCCGCGCGTCACAGAATCGATCCGGCACGGACCCGGGCCGCGGTGCTGGCCTTGGCGGGGTGGTTGCGTGACGACGCCCGGCCCGCTCCCGACCGCGCCGAACTCGCGGTGGCCGTGCAGCTTACCGCCCGCACCCTGGCCGAGCAGGCGCCCGGCGCCGGCGTCGAGGTCCGGATTCCGCCATTCGTTGCGGTGCAATGCGTTTCCGGACCGCGGCACACTCGCGGCACACCGTCCAACGTCGTTGAAACCGACCCGCGGACCTGGCTGTTGCTGGCGACCGGGCTGCTCCAGCTGGCCGACGCCAAGGCCGCGGGAACACTGCACCTGTCCGGCTCGCGGGCCGGCGAGATCCAGGCGTTTCTACCGCTGGTGAGCCTGGCCGGCCGAGCCAGTGGCCATTGTGGCTCACGTGACAGCTGACGCCTCCCGGGAACGATTGCTCGCCGAAAGTCGTTAACCGAATGCGCAACACGCGTGCTCGATTGGGTGACTTGACCGGCGTCCCCGTAGACTTCGTTTTGTCACCGACCGCGCCCCAGGGAGCCGCCACACCGTGACCGCCCAGCAGCCGCCACTCGAGGAAAACCCGCCCGGCGAAGAGTGCGGCGTATTCGGCGTGTGGGCCCCCGGCGAGGAAGTCGCCAAGCTGACGTACTACGGCCTGTACGCGTTGCAGCACCGCGGCCAGGAGGCCGCCGGCATCGCCGTCGCCGACGGCTCCCAGGTGCTGGTATTCAAGGACCTCGGCCTGGTCAGCCAGGTGTTCGACGAGCAGACATTAGCCGCCATGCCGGGCCACGTCGCCATCGGGCACTGCCGCTACTCCACCACCGGACAAACCACCTGGGAAAACGCCCAGCCGGTGTTCCGCAACACCGCGGCCGGCACGGGAGTGGCATTGGGGCACAACGGCAACCTGGTCAACAGCACCGAGCTGGTGGCCCGCGCCCGGGAAGCTGGGCTGATCAACCCGCGGGTGCCTCGCGGCGCCACCACCGACTCGGACATCCTGGGCGCGCTGCTGGCCTACGGCGCGGCCGATTCCAGCCTGGAACAGGCGGCGCTGGAACTGCTACCGACCGTGCGCGGCGCCTTCTGCCTGACGTTCATGGACGAAACCACGCTGTACGCGGCGCGCGACCCGCACGGGGTGCGGCCGCTGTCGCTGGGCCGGCTTGACCGCGGCTGGGTGGTTGCCTCGGAAACCGCCGGGCTCGACATCGTCGGCGCCTCGTTCGTCCGGGACATCGAGCCCGGCGAATTGCTGGCGATCGACGCCGACGGAGTGCGGTCGACCCGCTTCGCCAACCCCACCCCGAAGGGCTGCATATTCGAGTACGTCTACCTGGCACGCCCCGACAGCACCATCGCCGGCCGATCGGTGCACGGCGCACGGGTCGAGATCGGTCGCCGCCTCGCCCGCGAGTGCCCGATTGACGCCGACCTGGTGATCGGGGTCCCCGAGTCCGGCACTCCCGCGGCGGTCGGCTACGCGCAGGAGTCCGGCATCCCCTATGGGCAAGGCCTGATGAAGAACGCCTATGTCGGGCGCACCTTCATTCAACCGTCGCAGACCATCCGTCAGCTCGGTATCCGGCTCAAGCTCAACCCGCTCAAAGAAGTCATCCGCGGAAAGCGGCTGATCGTCGTCGACGACTCGATCGTGCGGGGCAACACCCAGCGCGCGCTGGTGCGGATGCTGCGCGAGGCCGGCGCCATCGAAGTGCACGTGCGCATCGCCTCACCGCCGGTGAAGTGGCCCTGTTTCTACGGTATCGACTTCCCGTCGCCCGCCGAGCTGATCGCCAACGCCGTCAAAGACCAAGGCGAGCTGCTCGAAGCCGTACGGCATGCCATCAACGCCGACACCCTGGGCTACATCTCGTTGCGAGGCTTGATCGCCGCCGCCGAGCAGCCCGCCACGCGGCTGTGCACCGCCTGCTACGACGGCAAGTACCCGATCGAGCTGCCCGGCGAGACCGCGCTGGGCAAGAACGTCATCGAGCACATGCTGGCCAACGCGGCGCGCGAGGCCGGTGCGGACACCGGTATGACTCCGGAGGCCGAGCAGGCTGCCGTGCTGCGACATCCATAGTCCCCGCACGCGGGCGGTGCCCCTATTGCCGTGCCGACCGGTAGCCTTTAATCGCGATGACCGACCCTAAAAAAGGCCCGGGCAAGCGCTCGGGAAAAGACCCGGGCCCACGCGGCGTCACCTATGCATCGGCAGGAGTGGACATCGAGGCCGGTGAACGTGCTGTAGAGCTGTTCAAACCGTTGGCGTCCAAAGCCACCAGACCCGAGGTTCGCAGCAAGCTCGGTGGCTTCGCCGGATTGTTCGCACTGCGGGCCGGCTACCGTGAACCGTTGTTGGCCGCCTCCAGCGACGGGGTGGGCACCAAGCTGGCGGTCGCTCAGGCAATGGACAAGCACGACACGGTCGGCCTGGACCTGGTCGCGATGGTGGTCGACGACCTGGTGGTCTGCGGCGCGGAGCCGATGTTCCTGTTGGACTACATCGCCCTGGGCCGGATCGTGCCGGAGCGGCTCAACGCGATCGTCGCCGGTATCACCGACGGGTGCCTGCGGGCAGGCTGTGCGCTGCTCGGCGGGGAGACCGCCGAACACCCAGGCCTGATCGAACCAGACCACTACGACATCTCGGGCACGGCCGTCGGCGTGGTTGAGGCAGACGACGTGTTGGGTCCCGAGCGCGTCAAGCCCGGCGACGTCATCCTCGCGATGGGATCGTCCGGCCTGCATTCCAACGGATACTCGCTGGCTCGCCGGGTGTTGCTGGACATCGACCGGATGAACCTGGCCGGGCACGTGGAGGAGTTCGGCCGCACCCTGGGCGAAGAGCTGTTGGAGCCCACCCTCATCTATGCCAAGGACTGTCTGGCGCTGGCCGCCGAAACCCAGGTCAGCACGTTTTGCCACATCACCGGCGGTGGGTTGGCCGGCAACCTGCAGCGGGTGATCCCGCACGGGCTGGTCGCCGAGGTTGACCGTGGCACCTGGACACCGGCGCCGGTGTTCGCGATGATCGCGCAGCGTGGCCGGGTGGCGCGCGCCGAGATGGAGAAGACGTTCAACATGGGCGTCGGCATGGTGGCCGTGGTCGCCTCGGAGGACACCGATCGCGCTCTGGCCATTCTGACCGCCCGGCACTTGGACTGCTGGGTGCTGGGAACCATCCGCAAAGGCGGAAAGGAAGGCCCGCGAGCCAAGCTGGTAGGTCAGCACCCGAGGTTCTAAAACCCGTAGCGACGCTAGTCGCCTTCGTCGCCCCGAGGATCGTCGGCAAGTCGGTCGTCGCCGTCCAGCTGGTCGGAGTCCTCAGCATCCGAGCCGGACAGCTCACGCTGAAGCCGGTCGAAATCGGTTTGGGGGGAGCTGTACTTCAGCTCTCGAGCAACCTTGGTCTGCTTCGCCTTAGCCCGGCCGCGGCCCATGGGGGAACCCCCTCGCGCAATAACGGAGCGGCCCAAAGTAGGCGGCTCCGATCTGTCGGTGGTCTTTTTTGTCCTGCCGACAGTTTACCGTGCCCCGTGGTTGTGCGTAGGCCTGCCCTGCCGCTGCGAACAGCCGCAGCGGGCAGTCATCGGATAGAGCCGCGCAGTCGCTCGACGGCCGCCCGGCCGGCGCCGGCCACGTCGGCCGGCGGCAGGGAATCGGGGTCGATCACCGCGCTGACGTCGCCGTCCGCGCCAGTGATCAGAGCGGTGTCGGCGGGCAGTCCGCGCTTGAGCAGCGCCAGCGCCACCGGGCCCAACTCGGCGTGGTCGACGACGGTGCCCAGGCGGCCCACCGAGCGGCCGCCGGCCTGCACCGCGCCACCTGTCGTTGGCCGGTCTACCGACCCGTCGAGGTGCAGCAATGCCAGCATGCGGGGCGGTTTACCCAGGTTATGCACCCGCGCCACGGTCTCCTGCCCGCGATAGCAACCTTTGTCGAGGTGAACTGCGCCCAGCCCGGGACCGCCGATCCAGCGCGCTTCGTGCGGAATTGTGCGCTCATCGGTGTCGACGCCGAGCCGTGGGCGCACGGCCACCACACGGTGGGCTTCGTAGGCCCATACCCCGGCCGGACGAACCCCGGCCTGTGCCAAACTGCGCTGCCAGTCCGGCGACTGGCCGCGCACCACCAGCAGGTCCACCTCGATCTGGCCGTCGCGCGCACCAACCATCCGGCGCACGAACCCGCCGCCCGGCAACGGCGACGCCGCCATCTCGGCGGGCAACGCGTCGAGGCCCAGCGCGTCGAGCACCGCGCGGTCAGCGAGCCGCGGACCCAGCAGCGACAGCACCGCCAGGTCGGCCGGGGCAGGCGTCACGTCCGACCAGAACACCATCTTGCTCAGGTAAGCCAGCAGCGGCTCACCCCGCCACGGCTCGGTGTCGAGGAAGGTGACGCCGCCGAGTTCGGTCTGGATCCAGTGGTCTTCGACCCGGCCCTGCCCGTCCAAGCTGAGGTTCTGGGTGCTGGCGCCTTCCGGCAACTCACTGACGTGTTGCGTCGAGATGCTGTGCAGCCAGGCCTGTCGATCGGCGCCGGTCAGGGTCAGCACGGCCCGGTGTGAGCGGTCCACCAGCACGGCGTCGTTTTCGGCTGCGCGCTGTTCACCGAGTGGGTCGCCATAGTGCCAAGTGGCACCCGCGTCGGGTCCGGTGTCGGGGGCGGGAACTGCGGTCACATTCCAACTCTACGGGTCTGCCCGATAGGCTCTGGGTCCATGACGGACGACCCGGGTGTGGTCGTGACGCTCGACGGCAAAATCCATCCGGCGGGGACGCCGCTGCTGTTCGCCGATGAGCTGGCCGCGGTGCGTGGCGACGGCATCTTCGAAACACTGCTGGTCCGCGACGGCGGAGCCTGCCTGGTGGAAGCGCATCTGGGACGACTGACTCACTCCGCCAAACTCATGGACCTGCCCGAGCCGGACCTGCAGGTCTGGCGGCAGGCGATCTCGCTGGCTGCGCGACAGTGGTCGGCCAGCACCGCCGATGAGGGCGCGATGAGGCTGGTCTACAGCCGCGGTCGGGAGCGTGGCTGCACACCGACGGCGTATGTGACCGTCAATCCGGTCGCCGACCGGGTGGCAACTGCCCGCCGCGACGGCGTCGCCGCGGTGACGCTGCCCCGCGGGCTGCCCGCTGCCGGTGTCGACGAAATGTCGTGGCTGCTGGCCGGCGCCAAGACGCTGTCGTACGCGATCAATATGGCCGCGTTGCGGCACGCCGCGCGGCAGGGCGCCGGCGATGTCATCTTCGTCAGCTCCGACGGTTACGTTTTGGAGGGCCCGCGTTCGACGGTGGTAATCGCCGCCGACCGCAAGGCGGGGGCCGGCACCAGTCTGTGCCTGCTGACACCGCCGCCGTGGTACCCGATCCTGCGCGGCACCACCCAGCAGGCGCTCTTCGAGGTGGCTCGCGCCAAGGGTTACGACTGTGACTACCGTACTCTGCGTGTACCGGACCTCTTTGCAGCAGAAGGGATTTGGCTGGTATCTGGTATGACACTGGCAGCACGGGTGCATACCTTGGACGGTCAGGTATTGCCGCGTACGCCGATGGCAGCGGAATTCGCCGAACTAGTCGACGCCGCCATCGTCAGCGACCGCTGAATTCGGTTGT